>CAYMPX010000182.1:0-5908 GCA_964392135.1 uncultured Methylomarinum sp. | reverse complement strand
CCTGGTTTTCAGGGTACGTATGGATCAATTGAGTTTAAATAAGGCGAGCTTTTGCCCTAAATACAGACTCATACCAATTAAAGCCGAGATCATTACCAGAGAAAACATAAAGGGTGGTTTGTGTAATAGTAGTATTGCCAGGTCGGCAACATAAATGCTGGTTAACAAAGGCTGGTCAATCAAGCCGTTAATGATCTTTTTGAACATAGTATTCCCCCGAAACGATGTTGATTGCATACTTGTTTAAGTTTGTATGCTGGTTTTGTAAAAAACGTAATTATCTAACAAATCTTTTGGGTGATTTTACTATATTAAAATAGTTTGTGTAAAAAAAAGCTGTTAACTGGGATGGGGTCAGGCTAAGTGATATGATATTGGGGACATTTAGTTTGAGTGCCTTGCTTCTTAAGGCGGATTGTTGAATTAAAATAATAATAAATTAAAGGGAATGAAGATCATTTTAGAGTTTTTTAAAAGGCTATTCAGTACGTCTGTTCAGACTGATATGAAGCCAGTGTTTGTTGAAAACAGGGATAATAATCCAGTCAAAATTTACTCGCGTTCTGAACATACTATTTCACGCTCACAAATTAGCGAAAATGCCTTAAAGGTTTTATATCGATTGAAAAAATCAGGCTATGAAGCGTATCTGGTCGGCGGTTGTGTTCGGGATTTGTTGTTAGGTTTAGAGCCTAAAGACTTTGATGTGGTAACGAATGCCAGCCCCGAGCAAGTTCGCAAGGTTTTTCGTAACTGTCGCTTAATTGGTCGAAGGTTTCGTTTGGCTCATGTGCATTTTGGGCGAGAGATTATTGAGGTGGCAACATTTCGTAGCTCAGATGAGGGCAATCAACAAGACCGTAAAGTCGATGAAGATGGACGATTGTTGCGTGATAATGTTTTTGGTAGCTTGGATGATGATGTCTGGCGTCGTGATTTTACAGCCAATGCCTTGTATTACAATATTCGAGATTTTTCTATTGTTGATTATACCGGTGGCATGGATGATCATGCGGCAGGCGTTCTAAAATTAATTGGGGATCCTGCAACGCGTTACCGAGAAGACCCGGTAAGAATGATTCGAGCGGTAAGGTTTGCCGTTAAATTAGGTTTCTCTTTAGATCCTGCGACAGAGCAGCCTATCTTTGAGTTAGCGCCTTTGTTACAAAGTATTCCTGCCGCTCGTTTATACGATGAAGCATTGAAGCTGTTTTTAACGGGTAAAGCGGTGCAAACATTTGAAATGCTTCGGCATTATGGTTTGTTTGCTGGCTTATTTCCTCAGGCCGATCAATGCCTTGAAAGTGAAGAAAATCACTTTCCTCGGGTTTTTATAGCAAGGGCTTTGGAAAATTCAGATAAGCGTATTGATGAGGGGAAAACGATTACGCCTTACTTTTTGTTAGCTGCTTTTTTATGGGAGTCAGTGCAGGGCTTAGCCGTCGAAAAAATAACCCAAGGCGAAGAACCCAGTTTTGCTTATCAACATGCGGCAAGCGAGGTTTTATCCAGGCAAGTGAAAAGCATCTCAATTCCCAAGCGTGTGACCCAATCAATGCGAGAAGTGTGGTTGTTGCAATTGCGCTTTGAGAAACGTATTGGAGTCAGGCCTTATCGTTTATTGACGCATCCACGTTTTAGAGCAGCGTATGATTTTTTGTTGTTACGCGCAGAAACCGGTAGTGCAGATCAAGAAACAGCGGATTGGTGGACACGTTTTCAAACTGCAGATGAAACAGAGCAAAGGAAAATGACGCGTCCACTTGGAAAAAACAAGAAAAAGGCGAAGGCGAAAGTAAAAAATAACCAGGTTAAAACTACCAATGATTGACGCTTATATTGGATTGGGAAGTAATCTGGATCATCCCGCCGAGAAAATCAGACAGGCACATGCTGCGCTTGCCAGGCAAAAACATATTACCGAACAGCGTTTTTCTAGTTTATACGCAAGCCCTCCTATGGGACCCCAGGATCAGCCCGATTATGTGAATGCGGTGATGTGTATTCGCACAGATTTACAGGCGCTTGATTTATTACGGCTATTACAGCAAATTGAAAATGATTTTGGGCGTGTAAGACTAGGCGAACGGTGGGGAGCCAGAACCTTGGATCTTGATCTGTTGCTTTATGCAGAAGAACAAATTGAGCTGCCTGATTTAATCGTGCCTCATGTGGGTATTGCTGAGCGTGCATTTGTGTTATATCCATTACAAGAAATAGCACCTGCTGATTTGCTCATCCCTGGAAAAGAGGCGCTTAAACAATTAGTTGCTCAATGTCCTCTCAATGATTTGGAGAAAATAGGCTAATGGCTTTGTATACCGCATCTTTAAATCAAGCGCTATCTATCCTCGATTTACAGGCAATGAAACAGGCGGCTGAAAAAATAAGCTGTTTAACCGCTTATGATGCGAGTTTTAGTCAGTTAATAGATCACGCGGGAATTGATGTTATGTTGGTCGGTGACTCCTTAGGAATGGTTATTCAGGGTAAAACCACCACGGTACCTGTAACCATTGATGAGATGGTCTATCACACACAGTGTGTGGTGAGAGCAAGACAGCGATCATTGGTCATTGCAGATTTGCCTTTTTTGAGTTATGCAACGGCTGATATGGCATTAGCTAACTCGGCTAAATTAATGCAAAGTGCAGGTGCTCAGATGGTTAAGCTAGAAGGCGCACATGTTGATATTATTAAACAATTAGTTGAGTTTGGTGTGCCGGTTTGTGGGCATTTGGGTTTGTTGCCTCAATCAATTAATCAGTTGGGGGGCTATAAAGTGCAGGGTAGAACATTGCACGATGCAGAACAAATTATCAGCAATGCGCATAAGATAGAACAAGCAGGGGCGAGTTTACTGGTTTTAGAATGTGTGCCTGCCGATTTAGCGGCAAAAATTAGCAGTGAATTGACTCTCCCTGTGATTGGTATTGGCGCGGGCGTGGCATGTGATGGTCAAGTATTGGTGCTGTATGACATGTTGGGGATTAGTCTGGGGAAATCGCCTAAGTTTGTTAAAAATTTTATGGATACCGCATCTGATGTTAATGATGCAATTACACAGTTTCAGCTTGCGGTTAAACGCTCAGAATTTCCCGCTTTAGAACACAGTTATTAAATGCAAAAAGTTACTTCAATTGAATCTCTCAGACACATTATTAAGCAATGGCGACAACAAGGACAAAGTATTGCTTTTGTGCCGACTATGGGGAATCTACACGCAGGGCATATTAAGTTAGTCACAGAAGCAGGGAAGAAAGCCGATAAGGTCGTTGTGAGTATTTTTGTTAATCCGACCCAGTTTGGTGAGGGCGAGGATTTTGAAAGTTATCCGCGAACGGCGTTAGATGATGAGCAAAAGTTGCACGCTGTTGCTACTGATTTGTTGTTTATACCTGCAGTCGAAGAAATGTACCCGGATAAGGCATTGACAGTCATCTCGGTTGCCGGGGTATCGGTTGGTTATTGTGGAGCAAGCCGCCCCGGTCATTTTGAGGGTGTTGCCACGGTAGTAAGCAAATTATTTAATATCGTTCAGCCTGATTTTGCTTGTTTTGGAGAAAAAGATTTTCAACAATTAACGGTTATTCGTCGCATGGTGCGAGATCTTGATATTCCGGTTGAGATTGTGGCTGTTACTACAGAAAGAGAGCCCGATGGCTTGGCTATGAGTTCCCGTAACGGCTATTTGACAGAGCAACAACGATTGCTTGCTCCGCTACTTTACCAGTCTTTGTGCCAGGCGCGTGATAGTGTGCTGCAAGGCGTGTTGAATATGACTGATATAGAACTGCAACAACAGCTGTTTTTAACCAAGCAGGGCTTTGATGTGGATTATTTTTCAATTTGTCGAAGCGATGATTTACAGCCTGCGATGAACAGTGATAAACAGCTCATCATATTGGCAGCCGCAAAATTGGGTAAGCCTCGTTTAATAGATAATATTTATTTGTCTAAGTGAGTACCTGAATTAATCAAAAATTAGTTTTAAAATCATGAGAATCTCTGCATTTTTCTTAATGCTATTGTTTAATGTTTTAGCTTTTTCATCACCTTCTTTCGGTCAAAATGAGATTATAAAATCCATTGATGCTCTAAAAAGGATTAATGAAGGATTGTTAACTTTAGATGATGAGGACGCTATTAATGCATTGCTGGGTAAGAGGTTGGGTATTTTAGATAGCTTGATGATGCAACTCAGGTTGACATCTGCTTCTAATCTACCGCCTTTTGTTGTTAATAAAGACCTGATGTTTTTAGAGTCACGAATTAAAGTCAATACTAAAAGGGCTAATCATCTTGCCACACAGAGAGACTTGATTCGACTGGAAGGCTATAAAGCCAATCAAGCAATTAAAGTTTATCTTGAATATTTAATTGACTGGTCTAGGACGTATAAAAGTATAGAGGCTATTATTAAAAAGTCTCAGCAGTTGCTGGATGAGAGCGTAAAAAAAGAATCTGAATTAAGTGTGCCTGAGCTGGATGCAGAAAGTAGCGTATTTCTTGCGCTAAAAAAGAATTACCAGATGTTTTTGCGCGACAATGATAGCTATCAGGATATTTTGCTCTATGTAATCAATCATCCCAGGAAAATTGCATCGATTCACTGGTTTCAAGAATTTTCTTTATTATCGGCTATTTCTTATATCAATCAGTTTGATGTAGTACAGTCGGTAAATCACAGGCTTGCCCCTTTTAAAATTGATGTAGGGGGCATTGCGCTTTCCTTGGTTATATTTTTCCTGGTTTATTTTAGTTATCCCTTTATTTTTAGATGCACCAGTTGGTGTGTGGAGAATTACATTATTGATACGGGTGATGAGCATCAGGAATTGATTTATCACCAGGTAAGAAGACCATTAAGAGCGTTACTTATCTTTTTGGGGTTAAATTTAAGCGCGTATGCTTTTTTTTACAGAACAGATTATAAGTCTTCGTTAGAGGGTGTCTCCTTTATTATTTATAGCTTAATTTTTATTTGGTTGTTTTTTAAGATTATTGATAGTTTTGTCTTAGTTCAAGTGCAAAAGTTATCAAGTTCTAATAAAGCATTAAGAAAGGAGTTGTTTAATCTCGGGGTTCAATCGGTTAAAGGATTACTGGTGATTATAATTTTAGCCTTTGGCTTAAACCATTTTGGCATTAGTCTGACTGCTATTATTTCAACCTTGGGGGTCGGCGGTTTGGCTTTTGCTTTGGCGGCAAAAGATACCTTATCGAATTTGTTCGGTGGTATGAGTATCTTATTCGATAATGTTTTTAGAATAGGCGACTGGATTAAAGTGGGGGATGTCGAGGGGACTGTGGCAGAGATAGGGTTGCGTAGCACAACAGTTCGTACCTTTGATAATGCTCTGATTACTATACCTAATGCATTGATTTCAGTATCCAGCGTTATAAACTGGAGTCGTCGCGCGGTTGGACGGCGAATTAAAATGTATATCGGAGTCACTTATGAGAGTGATATGAATGACCTTCGCCAAGGTTTGAGTGATATTAGAGAAATGCTGAGCAATCACCCTGATATTGCCAATCCAGCACATAAGCATGGCAGTCATAAAAAAGGCTTTAAATTCTTGTCGCAAGAAGATGCGCAAGGGATAAAGTCTACTCAGCTGGTTTTTATGGATCGCTATAATGATTTTTCGATTGATATATTGATCTATTGTTTTGCTAAAACGGTAAACTGGGCTGAATGGTTAGCGGTTAAAGAAGATGTATTGTTTAAAATAGCCGATATTTTGAAGCAAAATAATTTAGAGTTTGCTTATCCTACAGAAGTTAGAATCAATCAACCGGAAAAGAACCGGGTGACTAATAGTTCTCGTACTATTGATGTATCAATGAATCGCCGTAAATAGTTTTTGATTTGAACCTGTAATATATTTAAGGCATAATAAAC
>CAYMPX010000181.1:0-5929 GCA_964392135.1 uncultured Methylomarinum sp. | reverse complement strand
TGAGTAGGGTTTGAATATCAGGCATGATAGCTTGTTAAAATTGCTGAGTAATTTATGGGGGTGTGCAAAGATTCCTCCCTGCCTATCCTACATAACGATGTATATTATCGAAATTATTTTGTGGATGATCCTTGGTACATGTCCTGCAAGGTATTTTAGTCGTTTCTTATTATTTCGGGGTATAGAGCATCTTACAATATGTCACTCCTGTTCAGAGATAATGAGACCTTACATATCTTCCATGCGGCTATACCACCGCAAAGGCTTAAACTGAAAGTTAGTCATTGCCTAATTGTGTTAGTAGTTCTGCCTGGTGCTCATTAATTAATGGATTAATGACATGTTCCAAGCTGCCTTGCATAATTTCGTCCAGTTTATACAGTGTTAAATTAATTCTATGGTCAGTCATCCGCCCTTGTGGATAATTATAGGTGCGAATACGTTCGGAACGATCCCCTGAGCCTACTTGTAACTTCCTGTTTTTCGCTTGTTCGGCATGTTGTTTGTCTTGTTCTGCCGTTAATAAACGAGATTGCAGCAGTGACATGGCACGTGCACGATTTTTATGTTGAGAACGTTCATCCTGACATTCAACCACTACACCGGTGGGAAGGTGGGTCAGACGAATAGCTGAATCGGTTTTATTGACATGCTGACCGCCCGAACCCGATGCCCTGAAGGTGTCTACGCGTAAATCAGAAGATTTGATTTCATATTCATCAATACTTTCAACTTCAGGCATAATGGCAACGGTACAGGCTGAGGTGTGTACACGACCTTGTGATTCGGTTTCCGGGACGCGCTGTACCCGGTGAACACCGGATTCAAATTTCAGCTGTGAATAAACATCTTGTCCCGCAATACGTAGAATAATTTCTTTGTAGCCGCCGTGCTCACCTCTGTTTTCAGTAATTATTTCAGTGCTCCAGCCTTGTTTTTCAGCAAAACGCTGGTACATTTTTGCTAAATCACCCGAAAAAATTGCGGCCTCATCGCCACCGGTTCCGGCTCTCACTTCTAAGAAGATATTGCGATTATCGTTGGGATCTTTAGGTAATAGTAGAATTTGCAGTTGATGCTGCAGGTTTTGTTTTTCTGCTTCCGCATCCTGCTGTTCTTCTTTAGCCATTTCTCTGAGTTCCGGGTCGGCGTCTTTAGCCATTTCTTTAGCCGCTTCCAGATTTTCCTCGTTATCCTGGTAGTTTTTATAGCAGCTAACAATAGGGTCTATTTGCGCGTATTCCTGGCTCAGTGAGCGAAATTTATTTTGCTCGCTTTGTACTTCAGGTTGAGATAGAAGGGCGGCAATTTCCTCAAAACGGTCACTGAGGTTTTCAAGTTTTATCTGGATTGATGCTTTCATTATTTTAATTTTAACAGTTCTCTTGCAGCCGCGACCAGGTCGTGTCTGTCATTTTCGCCCGCTTCTCTTATTTGAGTGCTAGGTGTGTGAATAAGTTTATTGGTTAAGGTGTGGGCAAGGCGATTTAACACCTGTTCTGCCTGTTGTCCGTTATTAAGCTGGGACAGTGCTTTTGCTAAGACTTCATCTCTTGTCAGTTCAGCTTTCTGGCGATAATCCTTAATGAGAGATTGTGCCCCCTGGGAGCGCATCCATGATAAAAAATGTTCAACCTGGGTATCAATAATTTCTTCCGCTTGCTCAGCCGCTTTGCGCCGGGAATCCATGTTCTTATCGATGGTATTTTGTAGGTCATCAACCGTATAGAGATAAACATCTCTTAATTGTTCAACTTCGGCTTCAATATCACGAGGCACGGCTAAGTCGACCATAAACATGGGCTTGTGTTTGCGTTTCTTTATAGCACTTTCAACCCGACCTTTACCTAAAATAGGTAATTGGCTGGCAGTGGATGAGATAACAATATCGGCTTCTGCTAGATGGGTCGGTATTTCTGCTAAGGAAATGGCATAGCCGTTAAATTGTGAGGCTAACGTGTGCGCTTTATCAAAGGTACGGTTAGCAATAATGAGTCGCCCGATATTATTTTGCTGTAAATGACGCGCGGTGAGTTCAATGGTTTCCCCTGCACCTATAAGTAGTGCAGTTTGTTGACTTAATGAGTCAAAGATCTGTTGTGCTAATTGTACGGCGGCAAAGGCAACCGAGACGGGACTCGAGCCAATAGCGGTATCCGTGCGAACTTTTTTTGCCGCTGAAAAGGTATATTGAAAAAGTTTCCCCAGGTGTTTGCTCAGCGTATTCGCTTCATAAGCGGCCTGGTAAGCTGTTTTCATTTGTCCTAGAATCTGTGGTTCACCCAGTACCATGGAGTCTAATCCGCAAGCGACTCGAAATATATGGCGTATCGAGTGGTTGTTCGCATGGCTGTATAAGTAGGGGGTAAATTCATTGGCACTGATTTTTTTATTGTCAGAAATCCATTCAATCAGCGTTTTTGTGCCGTTTTTATCCGATTGGCAATAAAATTCAGTGCGATTGCAGGTCGATAAAATAGCTGCGCCGTTAATATGCTGACTGTTTCTCAATGTTTTAAGTGAAGCCTCCAGCGATTCAGCAGGGAATGCCAGACGTTCGCGGATTGCAACGGGCGCAGTGTTGTAATTTATCCCTATGGCAAGAAGAGTCATTAAATAGTATTTAAAGCAGTATTAAAGGGACATATTCTAAGGAATATAGTGTGTTTATCCAAATAGAATAAATTCATAGACTAAATCATTGTGTTTTTCTGCTAATCTATAGCTATTGTTTAAGTTGATGAAATATGGATTTTAAGTGTTGATTATGAAATTGATAACCGGGCTGGTAATTGTATCCTTGGCAGGGTGTACAACTGTTTCTGAAAAGTTGGTGACTGATAGCGCTGTCGCTAACGATGATGCCAAACCTGAAATTGTAGCAGATAAAGAAACCGCTATTTCCCCCGAAGTACTTTATTTATTAATGACGGCAGAAATTGCAGGTCAAAGAAATCAATATGGCATTGCTTTAGAAGGTTACCTGCAAGCAGCTAAACAGGTTGATGATGTTAGATTGTCAGAAAGAGCGGCAAAAATTGGAATTTTTCTAAAAAATACCGATAAAACAGATGAGGCGGTTGCCTTGTGGCTAAAGCAAGATGACAAAAATCTGACAGCAAGAAAAATTGCCGCATTATCCGCGCTAAGGAGTGAGGATGCTCAATCTGCTGTAGAACATTTAAATAGACTTTTGCAGGATGACCCTGCGGGATTTGAATCGACTCTGATGGAGTTGGCGAAGGTTCTTGGAAAGGATGGTAAGGCAGAATTTGTATTTTTAGTGCTAGATAAGCTGGCTGCACAGCATTCTGATCAGGCGAGTGTATTTTTTGTACAGGCTTTACTCGCAGGGCAAATGAATCAGGAAAAAATTGCCCGGGAAAAGCTTGACAAGGCACTGGCTATTCAGCCCGACTGGAATAAAGCACTTATTTTATTGGCGCAGTTAACGGCCAGGAGCGGTGATCTGGATGTGGCAAGAAGTGTTCTGGAAAAAGTGTTGATAACAACCCCAAATGATAAGCGAGTAAGTAAAATGCTGGCTCAGGTGTTAATAAAGTTAGAGGCTTTTGATGATGCAAAACAAATTTATCAAGGTCTTTTGCAGTCTGATCCAGAAGATGGGGCGGCTCGGTTTGCTCTCGCTTTAATTTATTTGCAGGAAAATAACTTGAGCGAGGCAAAGGCGTATTTTCAGGCATTGGTTAATAAGCCTGCCTGGGACGCGCAAGCAAGTTTTTATTTAGGACGAATTGATTTTAAGCAAGAAATATATGATGAAGCACTGGTTTGGTTTGATAAGGTAACGCAAGGTCCGTATGCTTTCGATGCCGCTATGGCAGCTGTTTCTGTGGTGTTAAACAAGAAAGATTTTGTTAAAGCGGAAAACAGAATTATTAAATTGTATGAAAAATTCCCGAAACAGCAATTGCGTATTGATTTGTTGAAGGCGGACATTCTGAGTATGCAGAATAAACATCAACAGGCATTTGATGTTTTAACCCGCGCACTGGTTCAATCACCAGAATATCGTGATTTACTTTATGCGCGTGCATTAATTGCTGAAAAATTAGACCGGTTAGATATTTTAGAGGCTGACCTAAAGAAAATAATTGCTAACGCACCTGCAGATGCGAGTGCATTGAATGCTCTGGGATATACTTTAGCGGATAGAACGGAGCGCTATCAAGAGGCTGAAGTTTATTTAAAACAGGCCTTTAAGCTTAAGCCTGAAGAGGCAGTGATTATTGATAGTATGGGCTGGTTACGATTTAAACAGGGTCGTATCAATTTGGCATTGGAATACTTGCGCAGTGCATATAAAAAACAGCCTGAAAGTGAAATTGCAGCACATCTTGCAGAGGTTTTGTGGCGTATAGGGCGCGAATCTGAAGCCAGAGATGTTTTTGAGCGCGCTATAAAGAAAAGCCCCGAAGATGCGTTTTTATTAAAGTTTCAGCTGCAGTTTTTAGATGAAAAATAACAGATGTTATTGAGAGTCGCTGTTTTAGTGGTGTTATCGGTTTCTTTGCTTTCCTGTGCCCGTGTGCCAGTAAAGCAAACGGTTATTTTTCAGCTGGAAGGGCGAGATGATTTATATGAGAAGGTTGCCTGGGTATTTTCGGGGCGTTTTGCATTATCTGGTCAGAAGGAATCGGTATCCGCTTCAATTAAATGGGTGCATACCCATCAGCAGGATGAGATAGAGCTTTCTGGACTGTTTGGTCAGGGACGTACTATCATATATATGCTGGATGGATCTATAACAATAGATGAAGGCGATAAGAAAGTTCAATATTTTGGTGAGGTTGATGCTTTGCTGGCTAAGCATCTGGGTGTTGAACTGCCCGTGTCCGCATTAAAATATTGGGTGCTTGGTCTGGTTTCCCCCGATGTGAGTTATATCCTTTTGGAAAATGGTTTTTTACAGTCTAAATGGCGGATAAAATATCAAAGTATGCAGCGAGTAGGTCGGTATGAGCTGCCTAAGAAAATGAAGGTTGAGAGCGATAGCGCTCAATTGAAGTTGATAGTGAACCAGTGGGATATTTAGGCGTAAGATTTTGTAAGTATTGATGGTGAAGTTAAAATTTATGAAGCAAGAAGCAATGGGTTGGGGTGAGAAATGGCCGGCTCCCGCAAAAATAAATCTAATGTTAAGGATAACAGGGCAAAGGGATGATGGTTATCATCTTTTGCAAACGGTATTTCAGTTAACTGATTTATGTGATTGGTTAACTTTTCATACCGTGGATGATGGGCGGATATCCTTGAGTTCTCCAATACCGGGTGTGCCAGAACAGAGGGATCTCACGGTGCGTGCGGCTGAATTGCTTAGAAAAGAAACCGGATGTGAGCAGGGCGTGCGTATCGAAATAGAAAAAAATCTGCCTATGGGAGGCGGTTTAGGCGGGGGAAGTTCGGATGCCGCAACCACACTGGTAGTTTTGAATCGCCTGTGGGATTTGGACTTGTCAGAGCAAACGCTTCGGCAGCTGGGTTTACAACTGGGGGCAGATGTTCCGGTGTTTGTACGTGGTTATGCGGCCTGGGCGGAAGGTATAGGTGAGAAGTTGCAAGCGATTGATGTGCCGGAAAAGTGGCTGGTCATCATAAAACCGGACTGTCATGTGGATACAAAAGAAATTTTTTCAGTTAAAGATTTGACAAGAGATAGTAAATCAATCACAATGACTGACTTTATTGCAGGGCAGCATCAAAACGATTGTTTAGATGTTGTTTGCAAGTTGTATCAGCCAGTAGAGAGGGCTTTGGTTGATCTTGGCGTTTATTCCGAAGCCAGATTGACAGGTACAGGGGCGTGTGTTTTTGCTCAGTTTGATTCTAAGGGATTAGCTGAAAAAGCATATAATTCTCTCAAGGGAAAATGGCAGGTTTATTTAACTAAAGGGTTAAATAAGTCGCT
>CAYMPX010000180.1:2997-5932 GCA_964392135.1 uncultured Methylomarinum sp. | reverse complement strand
CTTGCCAAGGTCGGGGTCGCGAGTTCGAATCTCGTTTCCCGCTCCAATATTTAATAAAAAAGCCGCGAAATTCGCGGCTTTTTTATTTGTTTGGGTTTATTGCTAACGTAGCAAAATGGTTAGCCTTTTCTTGCTTGGGTTTTATGCTCTCAAGTAACGCCTTCCAATAAGTATTTGTCCAATAGGAAACGTGTACGCTCTCGGCGCAAGTTATTTATTGCACTTTGATTGTATTCGGAATTATCGTGCCGAAGACGGATACTCCTGCAATACGATAACCTTTTTTTCTACAAAAATATTAAGTTAAAGGGCTTAGACCAAAAACCTGTTGGATTTTTGGCTATAAATTTAAGGGGGGACACCCGAGAGAATATAGACTCAGGATGAGGTTATTTTTTAATGTTTCGGAAAAACAAAGTTTCAATTAATTGTTATGAAGGTTTAATTCTTTCTTCATTCACTTCATGCCCTTCATGGTAAAAACCTGTCCCGTTTTAAATGAGTAGCCGAACTGTTTAATGAATCACTGGAATTTTAGGGATCAGTTATAATGCCTTTCTTAAGTATTTAAAATAGGTGAGAGGGGAATTAAATGAAAGCAGTTTCATTTTTCAGTGCTTTATTGTTAACAGCTTGCGTCACGATTAATATTTATTTTCCTGCGGCTGCAGCCGAGCAAGTGGCTGATGAAATAATTAAAGGAATTCAGTCAGAGCAAGGGAATGAACGGGATTCTGGAAATAACCTGGAGCCACTTTCTAGCACAGATGGGATGCAGATTGTGGTTTATCAATGGATAGATAATGTATTGAATGTGCTTATTCCTCCTGCTCATGCAGCCGCTGTTGACTTATCTGTTAATACAGCAGAAATTCGACAGTTGCGGGCAAAAATGCGGACTCGGTTTGCTTTGCTAAAATCTTTTTATGACCAAGGGGTGATGGGTATTAAAGCCGATGGTTTTATTGCCAGTCGAGGTGTGGTGCCTCTTAAAGACAGGAACAAGGTGAATAAGTTAATTGCGGCTGAAAATGCAGATAGACAGCATTTGTACCAGGCAATCGCTAATGCAAATGGACATACTGAATGGTTTGCACAAATTAAATCAACCTTTGCCGCTCGCTGGATTAGTAATGCGCGATCCGGTTGGTGGTATCAATCTTCAAATGGTAGTTGGAAACAGAAATAAATATGGCACGTAGACGAAGCAGAAAGAAAAAGTTACCGGAAACGCCGGTCCAGGTTACCATTGAATCTTTGGCTCATGACGGGCGGGGTGTTGCTCATGTCGATGGTAAAGTTGTGTTTATTGATGAAGCATTACCAGGTGAAGACGTTGAGTTTGTTTATACCGATAGTCGTAGAGATTATGCTGAGGGTAAGGTTGATAGATTAATTACCCGTGCCGATGTGCGAGTAGACCCCAAATGTGCGCATTTTGGTCGTTGTGGTGGCTGTAGTTTTCAGCATGTAGAAGATGCTGAGCAGATTAAGATTAAACAGGATTTACTTAAAGACCAGTTTGCTCGCATAGGTAAAGTTGAAATCCCTCAAATTTGGGAGCCTTTAACCGGTCCTCATTGGGGTTACCGTCGCAAAGCCCGTATGGGTGTTAAGTATGTCGCTAAAAAAGGCAGGGTATTAGTCGGTTTTAGAGAACGTAGAAATCCTTTTCTGGCAGAAATCGAAAGCTGTAAAGTGATGCACCCTATTGTGGGTGAAAAACTGATGGATTTATCTGAAATGATTGGTGGTTTAACCATTAAAGATAAAATTCCGCAGATTGAAGTTGCCATTGGCGATAATGATTGTGTACTGGCATTTCGTGTTTTAGAACCGCCTACAGCCGAAGACAAAGAACGGATGCGCGAGTTTGGTCATAGGCATAATATGAGTATCTGTTTGCAGTCTAAAGGACCTGATACTATCGTGCCTATAGAAGGCGAGCCGGATATTACACCCACTTATGCGTTACCTGAACAGGGGATTGAGTTTAAGTTTAAACCGGCCATGTTTACTCAAGTAAATTATGAGATAAACAGAAAAATGATTAGCCGTGTGATAGAAACTCTTGAGCTAAATAAAAATGACAATGTGCTGGACTTGTTTTGTGGCTTAGGTAACTTTACTTTACCGATGGCAACCAAAGCCGGGCATGTTGTGGGTGTGGAAGGTGATCAGCCTTTAGTGAACCATGCGAAAGAAAATGCCAAATTAAATACTATAGATAATGTTGAGTTTCATGCGGCTGACTTAAGCAAAGATGTCAGTGGTCAAGCATGGTCCAGGAAAAAATTTAATAAAGTGATGTTAGATCCTTCAAGAGCCGGGGCTTCTGAAGTCTTACATAATTTAAAGCACTGGAATCCTGATTTAATCATGTATGTATCATGCAACCCTTCTACTTTAGCCAGAGATGCCGGTATTTTGGTTAATGAACTGGGATATACCTTGGTTAAAGCCGGGGTGATGGATATGTTTCCGCAAACCGGGCATGTTGAATCAATTGCCTTGTTTAAAAAGGCATAAAGTGCCATGGATATACCTGAACGCTATCTGCTTGTCTCTATTGATAAGCAACAGTTGCGTTTAATAGGCAGGGCAGGAGTAGAGCAGGTGTATTCCGTTTCCACGGCAAAAAATGGCATGGGTCAGCAAATGGGCAGTGAATGTACCCCTGCAGGTTGGCATAAAATCAGAGCGAAAATAGGTGATAAGCAGGCTTTGAATACTGTTTTTGTCGCTCGCAGGGCAACCGGTGAAATCTATACGCCTGCTTTAAAGGCGGGCTTTCCGCAGCGAGACTGGATATTAACCCGTATCTTATGGCTGGGTGGTTTGGAGACGGGTAAAAATCGTTATGGCAAAGTGGATTCAACATGGCGTTATATCTATATTCATGGCTGTCCTGATGAGTTAATGACAGGTAAACCTG
>CAYMPX010000180.1:0-2897 GCA_964392135.1 uncultured Methylomarinum sp. | reverse complement strand
TGAACAGCGAACGGTTCAGGGTGAATTGCAAAAGGCATTGTCAAAAATTGCCAATCAAAAGATTGTTGTGCAATGTACCGGTCGTACGGATTCAGGAGTTCATGCTTTAGAACAGGTGGTGCATTTTGACTGTGATGTGACTCGCTCTCATGAAAGTTGGCTTATGGGGGGGAACACTAACTTACCTGAAGACACCCGTATTCTTTGGGTGAAAGATGCTGTGGATGATTTTCATGCGCGTTACAGTGCTGTTGCACGTTTTTATCGGTATGTTATATTGAACCGAAAAATGAAATCGGCATTAATGCGTAGCCAGGTGACATGGTGTTATAACCCCCTAGATGAGGTAAAAATGCATCAGGCAGCGCAATCACTGATAGGTGCGCATGACTTTTCTTCATTCAGGGCGCAAGGCTGTCAGTCATTAAGTCCCAATAGACTGATGCATTTTATAAATGTCTCCCGTGAAGGTGAAAATGTGCTGATAGAGTTATCCGCTAATGCATTTTTACATCACATGGTAAGAAATATTGCCGGTGTATTGATGGACATTGGTACAGGTAAACGTCCTGTTAATTGGACGCAAGAATTACTTGATATAAAGGATAGAAAGCAAGGCGGGGTAACCGCGCCTCCGTATGGTTTATATTTGGGCGGGGTGTATTATCCTGAGAAATATGGGATAGATAAACATCCGATTTTTGATTTTTTACCCGCAGATGTTCAGCGTTTTGAGCATTAAACTTAAAGGTTGGTAGTTTTTAATATGATTGATGTAGTTAATTTTTTATCTTTTCAGGTGCATGGTTCATCGGCTGGTCATAAAGCAAGTGATGGCGTAGCGGGTGGGGTTGAACAATTCTTAACATTTGTAGAAAGTTTGATTGGACTTTCCCCTTCGGAGATTTTCTCTACTATCATGCCGGGCGTTTCATCGCTGGTTAATGTTCATCCGTTGGTGGTGCATTTTCCTATTGCCTTTTTAATGGCTTTTTTTATGCTTGATCTTATCGGTACAATAATAAAGCAAGACAGTTGGCGACTGGTCGCAAGCGGTTTGCTTTATTTGGGTGCTATTGGTGCTGCTATGGCTGTTGTTGCAGGACTAATGGCAGCCGGCTCGGTGGAACATGGTGATAATGTCCATTTAATTATGCAGCGACATAAAGTTTTTGGATTCTCTATTCTTGGTTTGTCTGTAATGTTATCAATCTGGCGACTGTTAAGTGCCGGTATTATTAAGGGTAGCGCAAATATTGTGTTTCTTGTTTTGGCCGCTTTGCTTAATGGTCTTGTTGCATTAGGCGCTGATCTAGGTGGCTTAATGGTTTATAAACACGGTGTCGCTGTCGAGGCGGTTGAAGTGAATATGACGGATTATTTTCATGAGCATACGCATTCCCATTAAGCTGTTGTGTCAACAACTCCTCATCTCCCACCAAGCCTTAGGCTATGGAAGGAGACAACGCGCTTTTCGTTAAATAATCTCAAAAAAAGGCTGACTTTGTTCAGCCTTTTTTGCACAGTCCATTATGTATACTTCGCGAAGTATAGGTTGGATGCGACGATAGCGGAATGCGTTATTACTTTTCTGTCCCAGGTATCCGTCTTACCTGTTAAAGGTATAATGCGTATGGAATAATGAAATTCGTTTGTTATTTTATGCCAGGCATTGAATATGCCCAATGCCTGGTCAATTTTAATTTATAGGGCATGGAGAAATTAAAAATGAAAAAGATTATCGCTGGTTTGGGGTTGATGTTAATAAGCGCTGTTTCATATGCTGAAACATATGTGTGTACTGGCTATGCTAATGGATCTGTTGCCGGGACTCCGATTAAAGTGAATGCCTCAAAAATAGCCGTTGCCGAAGTTAAAGCTGCTGACCGTCTGAGAAAAGAAGGGATTAAAGTCGATTTTGTGGAGTGTAAGTAAGCGAAATCAGGCAATAATAGTATGTGGCGGAATTGCACTATCGTTTTTCCGCCCTGCCTATCCTGCCTTGTACGTTGAGGTTACAATCCGGTATATTTTTATTCCGCAAGTGATTCAGGCGAACCCCGCCCCGCTATCAGCGAAGTTGTTACTGTGTCAGCCGTTTCCGGGCAATGGTTTGAACAGGGTGTGACGGCTAAAATGCGGGAACGATAGCAGATGGATTGTTTTCATTATTTCAGCTAATAAAATGACCGTGTTTTATGTTATCCTATCCGGCTTGATTCATGAGAGGTGTCATGCGGACTCGCGTTAAAATTTGTGGTTTTACTCAGGTGCAAGATGCCGTGGCAGCCGCTCACTTAGGTGTTGATGCGATTGGTCTGGTATTTTATCCGCCGAGTCCACGGCATGTCAGTATCGAACAAGCGGCTAATATTGCTCAGGCATTACCGGCTTTTGTCACGGTTGTGGCATTGTTTGTTGATGCGCACGCGTCACAAATACATGAAGTATTAAGTAAAGTATCAATAGATTGTATTCAGTTTCATGGTGATGAGACGGCTGAAGCTTGCAGGCTTTATAACAAGCCATATATGAAAGCGATCCGAATGAAGCCCGAGTTGGATGTAATGGCGATTGTACAACAATATAAGGATGCATCGGCTGTATTGCTGGATGCCTGCCATCCTGGAATAAAGGGGGGTAGCGGGAGTCAGTTTGATTGGGATTTAATTCCAAAAGATTGTGGTTTGCCTGTAATTTTGGCGGGTGGCTTGCAAGTCGATAATGCGATGCAGGCGGTTCAGTCCGTCAGACCTTATGCGCTGGATGTCAGTAGCGGGGTTGAGAGTAGTAAAGGTATTAAGGATGCAGCTAAAATGGCTGCATTTATTCAAGCGATTAATGAAGGCGACAGGTAAAACCATGTATAACATGCCGGATGAACGAGGTCACTTTGG
>CAYMPX010000179.1:0-5935 GCA_964392135.1 uncultured Methylomarinum sp. | reverse complement strand
CTATTTTTGATGAAAATATTACTTTTTGTAAGGCATAAACTACACAATAAAACCCTAAAGAAATGACAGCTAAATTTTAGAGGGTTTTTGCTTAATATAAATAGAGCGAATGGATGTAAACAGAAACGGAGGATTTATTTAAAGTAGCAAACAAAAATAGTGTACCTATACTCCGCGTGGTCACACAATGTGTTTTCTATCAGGATGATGGAAGTAGCTGTTTTGCAGAAGCAAAAACAGCTCTGTTTCTATTCTCGAACAAACGGCATATTATTTATTGCTTTAGAGGGATTTTAAAATAAAAACAAGCCCCGCCTTCCAGGTTATTATTGGCGCCAATTTCTCCATGATGCTCTTTAATAATTTCGGTACAAATAGCCAGTCCTAAGCCTGTCCCTCCCGAACCATCTGCTGTATCACTACCCTGTTGAAATTTTTCAAAAATAAAATCTAACTCATCGTTAAGAACACCGACTCCATGATCTATTACGGATACTTCAAGTTCATCATCTATTTGCTGAATAGAAAATATAATTGTTTCACCTCTTGGGGTATGTTTAATTGCATTGGATAAAAAGTTAGTAATAACTTGAGTGATTCGCACACTATCAAAAACCCCTTGTGTTTCACCTGTTTGATAACAACACTTGGTATTTATAGCAAGCTCTTCCATCCTTGCATGTTGCTCACCTATTGCGTTCTCAACAATAGTTAACATATCATTCATCGTAAAGCACATTTCCATTTTTCCGGCTTCTAACTTTGATAAATCAAGCAAATCATTCACTAAATATAATAAACGCTCACCACTTTCATGCACTCTGGAAAAATAACCTAACAATTTATTTTTAGATGCTGTTTCTATCCTGTTAATTCCGAGCTTGGAAAAACTCAAAATACCATGCATGGGGGTGCGTAACTCATGAGATATATTGGCTAAAAAAGCCGACTTAGCCTGATTAGCAATTTCCGCAGCTTCTTTTGCTCTTAATAAATCCTGATCCAGTTTTTGTCGGGTAATATCAACAAATACACCGTTAATATTTTTATTACCATTAATATCTTTGGTATTAAAAGCGCCTCTTGCCATAATCCATTTTATTTTTTTATCTGTGGTTTTTATTTGAAACTCAAAATCTAATTGATTCTCTTGTTTTTCATCACCGGCTTGCTCCATTAATTTGAGTACCCGCTTTAACTCATTTGGATAAATATTTTGGTACCATTCCGAATACACATCTTGAAAAGGCTGACATTTAATAACAAATAATTCAGCTGCTTTTTTATCTAAATACATCTGTTGAGTTATTAAATTAAACTGAAAAATACCGGCTTTTGACACACAAAGTGCTGCTTGTAATTGTTGTGTTCTTTTTAATAACTTCTGTTCTGCTTTTTTCTTTTCTCTCACTTGTTTTTCAAGCGCATGCTCTCGCATTCTGGCAGCAGTCACATTGCTAATATTAATTAAACAATAAGCCGCTTTATCAGCTGACTCTAAATTTAATCGAGTGATATTAATTTGTTGTTGCATGCGCTCTTGATGCTGCCCATGCTCATAAAGCGGGAAAGGTGATTTATTTAAAATATTAGATAAAGTGGCTGGTAAGCCAGTTTCCAGGTTATTGACAATGGCTTGAAAGATACGTTGATTAATAAGCTCAGGAAACAAATCGTCAAATTGTTGCCCTATCACCTCATCCGCTCTGTTGTTCTGACTATGCTTTGTCATCCAGTTATTCCAGCATATCACTTTTTTTTGCTGGTCTAAAATAACAACACCCGAATGAAATGCATTAGAAAACACTTGCATATCTACTGTATATAATTCTTTGCTCATTAGTAGCAATATTTTTCTAACATAGAATTTAAAGTCTTATATAAATTACTCATTGAGTCCGTATTTAAGATAAAAACTAAATGTCCTTTTACTTGCTGATTTTTTAATTCCATTTTAACGATAATTGAAAGTAATATATCGGTACTGTCATCCATTATCTCATCTAGCATTCTATCGACCTTAGAGTCTCTAAAAGTTGGTAAATGAATGGTAAAACTCTCGCCTAAGGCTTCTGCTATTACACTAATACAGGCATTCAATACAATATTACCAATTTCTATCAGTGCTTCACTTTGTAATTCAGCCAGTGTTTCATCAGATAAATGTTGCCCTAACATTGCCTTAACCACATCAAAACTATCTTTTGGTCGAAACAACAATGCAGAGTGCATCGCAAAAGGTCCATCCATTGCCTGAGAGACAGAATAAATATCTTCTTCAGGTCCCAAGCGATTAGCAAGCTGGTCAGGTGATTCAAATATCAGTGAAGGAACCGATAAAATAACCTCTTGCTCTACTAATTGACTTAACGAATTAGCAGCCCCTCCAATACCTAGATTAAATAACTCTTTAAGAAAATCATATTGCTCATTAGATAATTCAATATTTTTACTTATCATAATACTGCATCGGTATATTCGACAATCATTTTCATTTCTATTCCTTGGAACTATTCAATGTAAGAGTACAGGTTATTGATTTATAAGGATGTATTAATACATCTCTGGTATACTCTATTATCATTAATAACTGCATTAACTATCAAAACCAAAGAGAGTATGTATTAATTAACCGTATAATGTCCTCTATGCCGTAAACAATTATTATAAGCCTGTTTATACGCAGTTTCTGCTCCAACACCTTGCTGAATGCCACCTCCAAAGCCGCCTGCTGCTGCACCATACGCCGCGCCAGTACCTGCATTTCCGGAAATAGCACCTATTGCAGCGCCTGTTGCCGCCCCCAGTAAGCCGCCAACCGCCGCACCTGTTGCTGTTTGTCTGGCGGTGCCTCCTGAGGCTTGCAATGCTAATTGTTTGCATTCCTGGTAATCTTGATTCAAACGAGAGGCATTAGGATCACCATAAGGATCAACCGTGGGTGCCCAGCCTGTTTGAGTGGCACATGCCGAAACCAGTAAACTACTACTGATAACTGATATTTTTAAAATTTGATTCATAATAAATGACCTTTACTTCATTATTTATTGTTTATTGTTTATTGTTTTAAAGAGTGTACTAGATATGGATAAAACAAGTCCATGCTACAGCTTACGTAATACTTGCATGGGTGATTTAGTCACGACCCCTCTCACTCCCCAATACCCTGTTACCGCGATACATATGGTACTTATCAATAGTACACTTACCCACAAAGTCCCATTACTTTGGTAATCTAAATGTAAAATATAGCGATATAAGGTATAAATTAATAGTTCAGACATCAATACAGCAATCAAGCCTGAAACAAAACCTAAAATAGAAAATTCAACAAGATGGGCTTTTCTTAATAGCGCTTTATTAGCGCCCATCGTTCGCATTAATGTCCCTTGATAAATTCGACTATCCAATGTTGAATAAACCGCTGCGAATAACACGGTAAACCCAGCCAGTAATGCAAAATACAATAAGTAATTAATAGCTGCCGTCAGTTGGGTCAAAATCATCTTAAACTGTTTAAGCATGGCATCAACCTCTAATACTGTAATACTCGGGTATGTTTTAACCAAGGTATTAAGCACACGCTTGTTTTCTTCCGGCAAATAAAAGCTGGTAATATAGGTTGTGGCATAGTCTGCTAATGTACCAGGGGAAAACACCATGTAAAAATTGGGCTTCATGGTATCCCACTGTACACTACGAATATGAGAGACCGTTGCTTCTAATTGCTGACTACCCAGAGTAAAGGTTAGCTTATCACCCAAATCTACTTTTAAACTCTTGGCCAATTTTTGCTCGATAGATACCCGACCTTTTTCATTAGCATTCCATTGTCCCGCGATGGTTTTATTATCTTCGGGTAATTGTTTTCCCCAGGTAAGACTTAAATCTCTATGCGTCGCCCTTTCACCCTGTGAATCTTTACTGACGATTTGTTGTACCGCTATATCATTAATCTTAACTAAACGACCTCGCACCACAGGATAAAACTGACTTCCCTCAATATTATACTGCTGTAATTGCTGCTTAAATGCACTGACTTGCTGTGGAAATACATTTAATACAAAATGATTCGGTGCATTTTCTGGCAACTGTTTTTGCCAGTCATCAATCAAATTGGTTCTTACCGTAAAGCTTAGTATCATTGCCAACAAGGTAATACTAAAGGCTAAAACCTGACTGACACTGGCTTTAGGGTTTCTTAATAAACCTTGTAAACCAAAACGCCAACTTAGGCTGACAAACGGTAATAGTTTACGACTTTGCATCAATAACAGGTAAATTATCAGCCCGGAAATAAAGGAGACAACCACCCCGCCACCTAAAATTGTAGCTGTCATTTTAAAGTCTTGTGTATAACGCCAAATCAATATCCCCACCAATGACAGCGCTAAACTATACACCAACCACGCACTGCTGGGTAAAGGTTCTAGTTCTCTGCGTAAAACCCTTAACGGGGATACTTTTTTTAGACGCAATAAAGGCGGTAAAGAAAACCCTAATAAAATAGCTAAACCGATAAAAAAGCCTAAAGTAACCGCCATAAAACCGGGGTTTGCGACTTTAGCAGGTAATAAATCAGCTAATAAATAAAGCAAAGCTTCCTGCGCGAACCAACCGAACAGCGTACCTATTGCACTGGCACAAATACCTAGCACCATAAACTGACAAAGATATAACCATAAAATCTCATTTTGCTTACAGCCTAAACAACGCAAAATAGCCGTTGTATTAAAATGGCGCTCACTGTATCGACGACTGGACATGGCAATTGCCACCCCGGCAATTAAAATAACCACAATACTGGATAAACCTAAATAGCGTTCGGCTCGGCTTAAAGCGCTGCCTAATTCTGGACGATCCTGGTGTATATCCATCAAGCGTTGCGCTCCCTTTAATTGTGGTTTTATCCACAACTTAAATGCCTTTAATGCCTGAGCTTCTCCACTAAACTGAAAAAAGTAATGCACATGACTCCCTGGTTTTACTACTTGAGTGGCTTCTAAGTCGGCATCATTAATCATCACTCGAGGTGATAAACTATAAAGATCCCCTCGTTTATCGGGTTCATAACTGATCAGCTGACTGAGACGTAAAGTTTTTTCACCCACCACTAAATCATCACCTGGTTTTAGCTTTAAAGCCGAGAGTACACGTCGGTCTACCCATGCTTCTCCTTGCGCTGGACCGTGATGTTTTAGCATCTCGCTACTGTAATCGACCTGGGTGGTTTTTAAATAGCCGCGTAATGGATAACCCGCACTTACGGCCTTAATACCGACGAGTAATAATTCATCATTTTCAATTAATACGCTGGAAAACTCTGCGGTTCTGGCATGATTTAAAGCCAGTTGCCGGGCTTTAGTTATCCACACCGATGGAATTAATGCCGGACTGGTAATAACTAAATCAGCTGCCAAAAATTCTGCGGCCTGGGTACTCATGGTTCTCTGCAGCCGATCAGCAAACAAACTAATTGCCGAAGAACTGGTTACTGCAATAATTAACGCCAAAACTAAAATAGTGAGTTCACCACTGCGACCATCTCGCATCAACAAACGTAATGCCAATAGAAATCGGCTCATAATAGGCGTCCAGATTCCAGCTTAATAGTGCGTTGGCAACGTGCAGCCAGCGCATTGTCATGGGTCACTAAGACTAAGGTGGTCTGCTTTTCCTGATTCAACTCAAACAATAAATCAATAATATACTCGCCGGTTTTACTGTCCAGGTTACCCGTGGGTTCATCCGCAAACAGAATGGCAGGTTCTGTTACAAAAGCACGCGCTAAAGCGACGCGCTGTTGTTCTCCTCCTGATAATTTCATCGGCGTATGGCTTAAGCGATGACCTAGCCCGACTCTATCTAATAATTTTTTGGCTAAGACTTTAGCATTTTTATCAGCTCTTAACTCCAATGGCAACATCACATTTTC
>CAYMPX010000178.1:0-5945 GCA_964392135.1 uncultured Methylomarinum sp. | reverse complement strand
TTAATTCAGAAGGGTAGGGGTGAATCGTCATATGTGAATAAGGCATTAATTGATGAGTGACTTCTGCTTTAATCCGTGCATCTACCGCCATAACGCCATTTTCATCTGCAATCAACGGATTAATGTCTAGCTCCAAAATTTCAGGTAATTCACTAATCATAATGGAAACATTCAACAATACATCCACTAATGATTGCTGATTAATCGGGGGAAGTTGCCGAAATTTGGAAATATAGCTTGCCGCTTTGGTTTTCATAATCATTTGCTCAACCATATACGCATTTAATGGCGGTAGAGCAACTGCTTTGTCATGTAAAACTTCAACCATTGTTCCGCCTAAACCAAAACTAATCGCGGGGCCAAAAACAGGATCTCTAACCACACCTATCATTAATTCCCGTCCACTACGGGAACGGTACATAGGTTCAATAGTAATCACTATAGTTTCAATCTCAGGATGAGTTTGTTTAATTTGGGCTTCCATCTCGGTAAAATTATAGGATACATCTTGCACACTATTAATGTTTAAACGTACCCCGTCTATATCGGATTTATGACTAAACTCAGGCATATCTATTTTCATAACCACAGGAAACCCTAAGGTTTCCGCCGTAATCATCGCATCCTTGGCATTATGAACTTTAATCGTTTGGGTTACGGGAATATGAAAAGCGGTTAAAATAGCCTTTGATTCCTGTGTGGTTAAAACTTGTCGTCCTTCTGATAGAATACGCTGAATAATCAGGCGTGCGCCATTAATATCAGGGGTAACTAATTCAACTGAAGGCGATGGAATTTGTTTAAGTAGAATTTGATTATGGCGATATTTGGCTAAAAAAGAAAATGCGTCTACTGCAACTTCCGGGGTATTAAAATGAGCAACGCGACTATTAGCAAACAAATCACGTCCCGCTTGTACTTTTTCACCGCCTGTCCATGAAGCTAATACGGGTTTATTGGTTTTTTTTGCCGCTTCAATTAAATACTGTGCGACTTCGGTAGGTTCAGTCATCGCCTGGGGGGTTAAAATATTTAACACCCCGTCAATATTTTCATCCTTTAAACAAATCTCTAATGCCTGTTGATAGCGCACAGAAGTTGCATCCCCTAAAATATCAACAGGGTTTGCATGAGACCAATGGGCTGGCAATACTTGATTTAAAGCTTCAATACTTTCAGAACTTAATTGTGCCATCGTAATGCCAACATCTTCAGCACGATCTGTACTCATTACCCCAGGTCCCCCTGCATTAGTGATAATGGCTAATTTATCGCTCTTTAACACATAATTGTTTGCAAGAACTCGCGCAGCTGAAAATAATTGGGTAATGGTATAGGCTCTTACAACACCTGCACGTTCAATCGCGGCATCAAAAACATCATCGCTACCAACCATTGCCCCCGTATGGGACATTGCAGCTTTGCAACCCGCTTCATGTCGCCCTGATTTAATTAAAACCACAGGTTTTAAACGTGCCGCAGCTTTCAACCCACTTAAAAAACGTCGGGCATCACGAATACCTTCAACATACATTAAAATTCCTGTGGTTTTGCTATCAGTTGCTAAATAATCTAGCACTTCACCAAAATCAATATCAGCCGCACCTCCCATGGAAACAACGGTTGAAAAGCCTATTTCCTGAGATTTTGCCCAATCTAAAATTGCAGTACAAACAGCCCCGGATTGAGATAATAAAGCAAGATGTCCATCGGCGATTACACCATCACCAAAAGTGGCATTTAAAAAAGCACTGGGGCGGGCAAGACCTAAACAGTTAGGACCAATAATACGAATATTGTAATGGTAGGCAATATCCAGGATTTCTTGTTGTAAATGCTTTCCCTCAGTTCCGAGTTCACCAAAGCCTGCACTAATAATGATGACCGAATTAACCCCTTTAGTCGCACATTGTCTAATGATAGAAGGAACAGTAACGGCAGGCGTTGAGATAACCACTAAATCAAGTGATTCTGGAACAGATTCTAAATCAGGCCAGGCTTTTAAACCTAAAAGTTCATCACGTTTATGATTAACAGGATATAACTCCCCTTTAAACCCTGCTTCCTGCATATTTAATAATAAGCGATAACCAACACTTTCAGGGCGCTCTGAAGCACCAACGATGGCAACAGATTTGGGGGTAAAAAAAGGACTTAAATAATGGGGACCCATTGAAACTCCAGTAGATCTAAAATGTGAATTAAGAGAGGCATTTGCAAAATACCACATCATGTGGTTTAAAAAGCTAATAAAACACAATATATAGAGGTTAAACTACGGCGTAGCCGTAATTTTGCAAGAGGCTCAAAAGCTGAAAAATTAAAGATTTATCATTCAATGTCTTACAAAACAGCCGGTTTAAATAGACTCATTTTATGTTTATAACATATTGATTCTATCATTAATTAATTTAGCTCTTAATTCATATTACTGACATTGAGTGAGCGAGTATTGATTCATATTCTACGATTAAAAATAGCCATAAAATAGCACTTGTAGCGAAATATTTTCTGTTTTCTAAATCAAAAATGTCCTTGATTTATGCTGAAACCATGTTTTTAATTTGGTTTTAAAAGAAAAATAACCCTTGTTTTCTTCAAGTATGGCAAGCTCCTTCCTGGCTTATACGTTCCCGGAAAAATCCGGGAACGAGAAAGTATTGATCAATAATTAGAAAAATCTATTATTCCGGTAAAATTTTATAATCTATAACTTCAAATAGAATTCTTTCATCATTTGAAGGAACATAACGCAACTTTGCTGAAAGAGGGACTTTATTTTGAGAGAAACCTTGATCCCATTCAATCCTGGGAATGGATAATTTTAAATCAGGGGTTAAAGTTGCTGCTTCACAGGCTTTTGGATTGTCTCCAGGAATGGGGTTGAACTGATCTCTATATTCCCAACTGATAATATCATGATTACCGAAATCTGCTCCCGTACCTGACGTAAAGCCGATATATGCGTTATTGACTCCTCCCAGTTGTGAATTGATATCTATAGTTGCACTTAAATCTGCACTTTCTGGACGTATACCCGTTTGATTTGTTCGCACTTCTAATATTGCTCCATCATAATCAATCCAGGCATACCATATATTTCCATCATCAAATCCAGGGCTTACCTCCAGGGTTTTGTTCTCAAGCGCACCGGCATGGTTCACACTACCACCTGCCAGAATTCCCAGATGATTTGAGTTGGGGTCATTGTTTGCTGCATTACACCAGGTGTCAAACTCAACACCCACGCTGTCACCTATTCCGGCATAGCCAATACCACTGCCTAAACCTCCAATATTCGAACTGACTGATTGCACGACAAAAACAATCCCATCGGCTCCAGACTCTGTATTACAATCAAAAACACTGCCACCAGGTTCTGTTATACGAAATTTAAAAAAAGTACTAAAATCTGAAACATTTACGGTTGTTTGGCTAAACGCACTACCCGCTTTGTTAGTTTGAGCCGGCGTGAGTCTTAACACTACTCCATCAGTAGATGATACTGTTTCGGTTTGCCCATTTAAAATTAATAATGATGTATTTGAAAAGTCGGGAAATTTGACGGTCTCTGCAAAAACCGAAAAACTCACGATAAAACCCAGTCCAATAAATTGGCTTAATTTACGATATATCATAATAATACCTAAATCATTTTAAAAATTGACCTCTCTGCAGGTAGACCAGTCGTCAGAGCTGGATACTGGTAAGTATTCAGAGACCCCCATTAAGAAATTATGAATTTTAAAATTCGCTCAATTACTTTAGATAAAATCCTGTATAAACAAAATAATTGATTGTCATAACATGATGCTTATACACATCATACTACCGATGCTACACTTAAAGCTGATTTCCTGCTCACTTACCCAGTAAAAAAAGCCCATAAGAAATACCATTTTCTGATAATTAAAAATGGATAGGATTCACTTTTCTTCTTTACATATTTATCACTTATACACTTGTTTAAAAAAACTTTCAACTGAGCGTTTGTGTCAAAAAAACCAATGAAAAAATCAATGGGGTCAGACTCGATTGAAACTCCAAAACAAGTTATACTGAACCTACTTTAAATTTTCCTAAAGTAAGCAGGTAAATATGGCACGGCACCCTCGTTTCTCAATCCTCGGTCAACCTCAACACGTAATTCAGCGGGGTAATAACCGCGATATTATTTTTGTGGCGGATGAAGATTATCATTTTTATCTGGAAAAGCTGAAAGATGCTTGTCAGAAGTATCAATGTGAAATCCATGCTTATGTTTTGATGACGAATCATGTGCACTTGTTAATAACACCTAACGTGGAGAACGGTATAAGTAAAGTTATGCAGTCTTTGGGACGCTTTTATGTTCAATATTTTAATCATCAATATCAGCGGACGGGTACATTATGGGAGGGGCGCTATAAAGCAACATTACTTGATAGCGAACAGTATCTGTTAACCTGTAGCCGGTATATTGAGTTAAACCCCGTGCGAGCTGAAATGGTTTTATATGCAGCTGAATATCCGTGGTCTAGTTATCATCGCAATGCGATGGGGGAAGAAGATCTTTTGCTTACACCTCATCTTATTTATCAGGCATTGGGTTGTAATGATACAGAGCGCCAGTCAAATTATAGTGCTTTATTTGATCATCCTGTGCAAGCTGTCGATATTGAAGACATTCGAACGGCAACCAACAAGGCTTGGGTTCTTGGGAATAACCGGTTTAAAGAGCACGTTGAGAAATTATCAGCACGCCAGGCACAACCAAAAGTTAGAGGTGGCGATAGGCGGTCAAAAGATTTTAAGGGTCATCCTTTGTGATTACATTTGTATTATATAGGCAAGAAATCGCTGTTTTGGGTTTTATAGAAAATAATGTTCGTTGGAGGGGGGGGAGGTTAGTGCTTAATGGAAAATGCTAAGTTTAAAACAGCAGAAGAGGTAAAAAACTTTAAAATTCCTTTTGTATTAAGCGAGGAGGCATTAATAGATTGGTTAAATAGTCTACTGATATTAGACGATGTGGCTGAATCTGTTAATAATATCTTTTGTTTAATCGAAACATTAAATAAAACTCAAATTCCTATACAGCAACGTGTTGTTTATCTAGAAAAAATTTCTTGCTGTCTTAAGCAAATTGTTAAGCGTGTGGATAAAAAACAGGATGATATGGCTTTTCCTTTACCGGAGGGGGAAAGTAGAGTGCTAGAACGGATAGTGTGGAGTTATCTAGGTCTGGCTCGCGGTTTATGTTTTGTGGCAAAAACGATAGGTGATAAAGCGGTTAAAGCGTATTCCTGGTATCAGGCTTTATTTTTACTTGCCCAGGCTTATTTACAAATGACAGCTGTTTACCGTTTGCCTGGCAAAGGATTTTGGCGTTTGTGTTATTACATTTATTCTGTAGCAGAACAAGAAAGTGTATTAAATGCTCAACTATCAGAGCCTGGTCTGGAAGAACAAACTATAGATGCTCTATTTAAGCAAATGATAGTCTTTAGCCTTGCCAATCCTTATCAATTTAGGGCGAGGGAAATGAAGACTGTTTTTAAGTTTCTTGAGGGGTACGTTGCTGAAGTAAATATTAATGATAATAGTGATAATTTTGTGTTTAATCTTAATCATGATTGTGAACCCAGGGCTGTTGCATGGTTAGACAATTATCAGTTTAATGCATCTACACGCTCTATAGCGACCATAAATCTGGCTAAAACCATTTATCAGGATGTAAAGAAAGGACAGGCAGATCTTGGAGGGATCAAGGGGCTGAACCATGCTTTATTGACACGATTAATTAAATCGTTGGGAGGGAGCCAAACAAGAAAGTTTAGGCGCGTTGATGAGTCTTGTCTTTCTAAAGGTATTGTGGGTTTAGATTATTTAACGAGTTACCTTCGGGCTAGGAAGGGTGAAGTTAAAGTGAATAGTAATAAAGTAAAAAAGTCACCGGAGGAATG
>CAYMPX010000177.1:0-6014 GCA_964392135.1 uncultured Methylomarinum sp. | reverse complement strand
GCAGGTGCTAAGGCGAAAGGTGCAGATGTTTTTCTGTAGAGGTCGCAAGAAGCTCTCTCTATAGCTGCAAACGCAGCTTAGGGGGAGGAGAGTATGTCACAGAGAAGGTGAATAGTCATCATAAAATATATAGTACAAGAATTATAAAATACATATGAATATTTTAATCATTATCGTCACCTGGAATAAGAAAAATTATGTTTTAGAATTATTGGATTCTGTTGCCACATTAGCTGGATCAGATTATTCAATTGATATTGTTGTTGTAGACAATGCTAGTGAAGATGGAACCGTTGAAGTTATAAAAGAACAATACCCTCAAGTCAAATTAATATGTAACTCTGAAAATATAGGCGGTACAGGTGGTTTTAATACGGGATTAAAATGGGCCTTTGAAAATGAGAAATATGAATACCTTTGGTTATTAGATAACGATGTTGTCGTTCATAAAAATGCCTTGGTCGAGCTGGTTAGCGTATTGGAGATAAATAAAGATATTGCCATCGCAGGTTCTACGATGATGCAATTAGACTTTCCTCATAAAATTAATGAAATTGGTGCTTTCATAGATAGGACGAATGGTCAGATAAAATTAAATCGACATTTAGAAACAATACCTGCATGGCAAGGGAATTCTGCACAGGAGTTATTGAACAAAGATGTTGATTTAAGTAAACAATTAAGTTCCTGTTTATCTTACATGGATGTTGATTATGTAGCAGCAGCATCATTATTGATTAGAGCGAATGTTGCTAAAGAAGCCGGGTTATGGAGAGATTACTTTATTCACTTTGATGATATCGAATGGTGTTTACGTATTGCAGATATGGGACATCGAGTCGTCGTTTCATCAAAGTCATTAATTTGGCATTTATCTGCTGTAGCTAAAATTTCGACCTGGATACTCTACTATGATAATCGTAATGTCTTGGATTTATTAGAAAATCATGGCGCAACACAAGCAGATATATCGCGTGTGCAACGTCACATTATGAAAAAAGCAGCCTACTACTATCTTATTGGGAAAGCAGATTTAGCACAATTACATTATGATGCTGTAGAAGACTTTAATGCTAAACGAATGGGTAAGAAAAATATAGAGTTAGCTTATAGCTACCAGAATAACAAAGAAATTAAAAAAATCTTTGAAGATTCATCAATTAAACGAATTTTAGTTGCATATCCTGTTAATGTTTATGCCATGGGTATTCAAGAGGCTTTGGTTAAAGCTCAAAAGCAACGACCAGAACTTGTGATTGACTGGGTTCCTTCTTCTGATAAAAACGCCTTATATCCTATACCAGGAGCTCGGTTTATTAAACCTTTGTCTAGTTTTATAATTATTCGTTGGATACAATTCCGGGGTCTAAGAGGTCAATATGATTTAGTGATACAGTCAGACTATCGGGTAATTATCGGTTTAAGTTGGCTAAAAAGTCGCCTTTTATTTATTAATGATAGTGATTTTTGTGAGCGACCACAGCCAAATTTAAAAGAGGTATGGATAGCTGTTAAACGATATTTGTTTTTTAAGTAGTACGACTCACATTGAGCGGGTTGACTTCTAAGAAAAGATCTTTTGTTGAGCTTAAAATTCGTTAATGTCTGTTAACATCTAAATCAACATACTATGGACTTGCAGTCCATAGTATGTTGATTAGTAATCTTGAGCAGCTGGTTTGAGCCAACCCATTCTTTAATCATAGTCAATGAAAACGAGGGTAGTGGGTCAAATCTGTTGTTTTACAATTTTTTTCATCACCAATAAAAAATCTGTTTCGGAGTATTCTGAAACAGAGAAAACAACAGATTTGACTACTACCCAATATACAAACTGATTAACAAATTAGAGATCATACGCTTTGCGCTTACGCCAAAATGTTGCGCGGCTCATATCTAGTAATTTTGCCGCAGCATTAACTTTGCCATTGCATTGGATTAATGCCAGTTCGATAGCCTGTTTTTCCTCTGCGGCGGACAGTACAATCGAATCAGTGGGTTCCTTCGTAGAGATTGGGGATTCTCTAAATTCTGGTGGTAATTCTGAAATGCGTAATATCGTACCACGACCCACTACAAAGGCATATTCAAGTACATTTTGCAGCTCGCGGATATTTCCTTTCCATTGATAATCAAGTAATACGCGCATCGCCTGGGGATCAATTTTTTCAATTTGACGCAGACCTTTTTGATTATGTTGGTCTATAAAGTGGGCTAATAATAAATTAATATCTTCACGGCGTTCTCGCAATGGGGGAATAAAAATCGGTACAACCCGTAACCGATACATTAAATCTTCTCTAAAATGTCCTGCTTTGACTTCTTCGCGTAAAGCGCGATGTGTGGCAGCAACAATGCGTACATCGACATTATAACTGCGCGTATCGCCGACTGGCGTATAGACACGCTCTTGTATGACTCTTAATAACTTCGCTTGTAATTCCAAAGGTAATTCAGCGACTTCATCTAAAAACAGCGTGCCGCCATCAGCCTGGTTAAATAAACCGGCATGGTCTTTAATTGCACCACTGAATGCACCACGTACATGACCGAATAACTCGCTTTCTAATAAATTTAACGATAATGCGGCACAGTTAATGGCTAAAAAAGGCTGTTTATTTCGTGAACTTAAATCGTGTATGGCTCTTGCCACTAATTCTTTCCCCGTCCCACTTTCACCGCGAACTAATACCGTGGCTTCGGTTTTGGCAGCACTTTGAATAATTTGAAAAATAGGTAACATTTGCGGCGAGCGACTTAAAATGCCTTGAAAATTTTGAAATAAAGGTTGCTCAGAATTATCGGCTAATAAAAATGCAGAAGATTGAGCTGAGTACGGCTGTAATAAACATAAACCGCCAGCAAATTGTCCTTGTGAATCAAATAAAGCTTGTGCATATTGTTTTACGGCAATGGTTTGACCATCTGTACGTTTTAATTCTAAATCTTGCTGTTGATTTTTAGCGCTTTCTAAAATGTCATAGTCTGTGGCACATAGCTTACCTAAAACCTCGGTCTGCTTTAAAGCGAGTAATTTTTCCGCTCCTGAACTCCATAAAATAATCCGATGTTGCTTGTCAACAATAAACATTGCATTGACATCACATAATTCTGCCATTTGTTGAATAACATGATGATTTTCTAAAGATTGCAGCCAGTTTGTTAATAAGGACTCTGAATGTTTCATATTTGTCTCGCAGCGTTTTATTATTCTGTTTCAGTGAAATATTTATGAAACGTATTGTAAACTGTAATTATTTTTTATATAGAAATAACGATTAAATACAATTGCTTATGATATTGGAAAAACCTGGCATTGTCTTTGCTATATTCATGTAAATATGATGCAAATTAAGTGCTGAGCTTGTTTGTTCTATTTAAAACCGACACGCCTGAATAGGAGACCCCCCATGATTTTCAAGCAACTTTTTGACGATGCAACCTGGACTTATACTTATTTGATTGCCGACCCTGACACAAAAGAGGCGGTTATGATCGACCCGGTAAATACGCAGATTGATGTTTATTTACAATTATTAGCTGCCGAAGGATTAACCCTGAAGTATTCATTGGAAACGCATGTACATGCAGACCATATCACCGGAGGGGGTTTATTACGTCAAAAAACGGGTGCGCAAACTGCTGTTAGTGCGCTATGTGGTGCAGAAACTGCTAATATTCAAATTAAAGAGGGTGATGTGTTTGAATTTGCTGATGCTGAAGAACTCAAAGTGATAGCTACACCAGGGCATACACCCGGCAGTATTTCTTTTTTATGGCGTGACCGTTTATTTACTGGCGACTCCTTATTAATTGGTGGCTGTGGACGTACTGATTTTCAAGGCGGTAATGCAGGCGAGTTATATGATACGATTACCCAGCGTTTATTCACTTTGCCAGATGATACGCTGGTTTATCCCGGGCATGACTATCAAGGTCGCTGGGTAAGTAATATCAAACAAGAACGTAGCAATAACCCTCGTTTAACAGGTAAAAGTCGTGAACAGTTTATTGAGATTATGGAAAACCTGAATTTACCTAACCCTAAATTAATTGATGAAGCTGTCCCTGCAAACCGTTACTGCGGACTGGATGAAGATGAATGTCAGGATGCGGTGGTACGTAGAGAATTAAGTTTGCCTAAACGTAACTTAGGCACGGTACAGGATAAAGTGGCTGCAGCTAAGCAAAAAATAACTGAAGTGACTGTTGAAACGGCTAAAAAGTTAATTGCCGAGGGTAATATTAATATTGTTGATGTTCGGGAAGGCAACGAGTATGAAGCAGGCCATCTTGATAATTCAATCCTGCTACCCCGGGGAGTACTGGAATTTAAAATTTCCGGGATCAGCGAGTTGGCTAATAAATCAGCAGCCGTATTGCTTTATTGTCGTACAGGAGGTCGTTCTGCATTAGCAGCGCAAGCATTACAGGAGTTAGGCTATAACAATGTATTGTCTATGGCGGGTGGGTTTGAAGCTTGGTCTAAAGTCGCCGCGTAAGAATGAGGGCGGCTTGTCTGCCTGATAAGTTTACTTAATCAGAACGAATAGGTTTTAGTGTGTATATTGAGGATATCACCATGACTATATTCCGATTAAAAAACAGGCGCGTTTTAAAGATAATGACTATCTAAAACGACTGTTTAATTCTGGCTATTTTTATAGCCGATTACAATAACAATAACCTTTTAGGAATATACCATGTCAGAACAACACCATAGCATTTTGATTGTAGGAGGAGGCGCGGCAGGCGTGTCGGTTGCTAATAATATGCGTCGGCAAGATAAAATGATTGATATTGCGATTATTGAGCCTTCTGAAAAACACTATTATCAACCAGGATTTACCATTGTGGGTGGTGGTGCTTATACTTTAAAGAAAACGCTTAAAAAGGAAGCCGATTTAATTCCCCCATCAGTTAAATGGATTAAAGAATATGCCGATAGCTTTCAGCCCGATGAAAATACTGTCACTTTATACTCTGGGGATAAAATCACTTATGATTATTTAGTGGTTTGTCCTGGTTTACAATGTGATTGGGATAAAATTGAAGGCTTGCAGGAAACGTTAGGTAAAAATGGGGTATGCAGTAATTATTCACCTGATACCGTTGAATACACATGGGAATGCATTAAAAACCTTAAAGAGGGAACGGCGCTTTTTACCCAGCCACCCATGCCGATTAAATGTGCCGGTGCGCCGCAAAAAATCATGTATTTAGCGACTGACCGTTTTATTAAAAAAGGTATTCGTGACAATATTGATGTGCAATTCTGCAATGCAGGGCCGGGTATGTTTGGGGTACCTTTTTTCGCTAAAGCTTTAAAGAAAGTAGTTGAAAATTACGGCATTACCTGTAATTTTGGTAATAACCTGGTGGCAATTAATGGTGAAACCAAAACGGCAACTTTTGAAACCACGGACAGCGAAGGTAATAAACAACGGATTGAACGACAATTTGACATGATTCACGTTACCCCACCGCAAAGCGCCCCTGATTTCATTAAAAAAAGTCCTTTAGCAGCGGAAAGTGGCTGGGTTGATGTGCATCAAGCCACCTTGCAACATAATAAATATCCGAATATATTTGGTTTAGGTGATGCCACCACCACACCTAATGCTAAAACAGCTGCTGCAGTACGCAAGCAAATTCCTGTCGTGGTTGATAATATTTTAAAGCTTAAACAGAACGCGGCTCTAGTAGAAGGTTATGATGGTTATGGTTCTTGTCCATTAACTACCTCCTTAAATACGGTTATTTTGGCAGAATTTGCTTATGGCGGCAAAGTCACACCATCATTCCCATTTTTAGACCCTCGCAGCCAAAGCTATTTATGGTGGCTAGGTAAAATCATAGGTTTTCCCTGGTTATATTGGCAGTTAATGATTAAAGGGTTTCGTTTTGATATTCCGCATTTAGAAAAATATGCGGTGAAATTGGTAAAAGAAGATAGCGAAGCGTCAACTACCCCTGAGCTAAAGACTCAGGGGCTTGGATCGTGAGGTTCGAGA
>CAYMPX010000176.1:0-6024 GCA_964392135.1 uncultured Methylomarinum sp. | reverse complement strand
CCTGAGTTGTCATGCCTTCAACTTTGATTTACAAAATAAAGTCGAACATGGCGTAGAGCATATAAAATATTGTATGAGCCCCTCTCTTCAATATGAATGAGTTCTGCTTGTGAGTGGTAACCAAATGATACAAGGGCGCAAGAAAAAACAACGTAGTAGAGAAAAAAAGGGTTAGCCATGGGAGTTGATGGTGTCATCGCTAAAGAAGGTGATGATACATATTATCTGACAGGTTACAAGATAACGTTTGAAGCCATTAAGAGCCGAAAAAAACAGATGCCTGAAAAAATCTGGCATCAACTTAATGACATTTATCATCGACTGCATAGCGAGCCACGCAACGTAATACCTGAATTGAAAGTCTAAGCAGGTTGCTTGGGGCGAAAAACTGTGAGCAGATTGCTTACTAGTTTTTAGCAATCGTTTATAATGAATATCGAAATAAATTTAATTTGGGAAGTGATCAAAAATGAGTAATGTGTTTAGTTTTACAGGAACTGTGGGTAGGGATGCTGAAGTTAGGTCAACGCCTTCTGGTCAATCTGTTTTGAACTTTACCGTCGCTAATAATATCGGTTTTGGCGATAGGCAGCAGACTTTGTGGGTGCGGGTTGCTTTGTGGGGGAGACGTGCAGAAGGCTCATTACAAAATTATTTGAAAAAAGGTCAGCAAGTTTTTGTATCGGGTGAATTGACTCAACGTGAATATCAAGCAAATGATGGCACAACAAGAACCAGTTTAGAGCTTAATGCAAATATTGTCGATTTAGTGGGCAAGCGAAATGATCAGGGACAACAGCAGTCTCAATCCCAACCTCAGCAGGATTATCAGCAAGCGCCGCAGCAACAACAGTCAAGTAGTAGCCCGGGTAGTCTGGATGATTTTGATGATGTGCCGTTTTAAAAAGCACCTGATACCAAAAGTGTAAAGAATATAAGATAAGCCTCTAAAAATAGAGGCTTTTTTATTAGTTTGAAGTGTCATTAGGGATGGGAATGAAATAACATCTGAAACTGGCTGTTAAATAATGTTAGCTATTAGCAATACTAACGGCTTCAATCGTTAAGCGTTTAATCTCGTCCCAGTCTTCGGCATCAACAAGGTCGGCAGGTGCCATCCAGGAGCCGCCAACACAGGCTACATTTTTTAAGGCTAAATAATCAGCTGCATTTTTAGGGCTTATGCCACCGGTAGGGCAGAAAGTGACTTGAGGCAGTGGGCCGCCGATAGATTTAACCATAGGGATGCCGCCCGCTGCTTCAGCAGGAAAAAACTTCATTTCAGTAATGCCTTTTTCTAGCAGGTTCATCACTTCACTGGGGGTTACTACACCCGGAAGAATAGGGATGCCTGATTTTAATACGGCATCAATAATGCTGTCTGTAACCCCAGGGCTTACGATAAATTCGGCGCCAGCATCAATGACTTGCTTTAAGGTTCCCAGATTAATAACGGTACCCGCGCCAACGATTGCATTGGGAACTTCCACTTTAATCTTTTTGATAGCGTCTAGTGCAACCGGTGTACGTAAAGTGATCTCTAGAACTTTAAGTCCACCTTCAACGAGTGCATTGGCGAGGGGAACCGCATGTTCCAGTTTGTTAATAACCATCACCGGAATGACGGGTGATGTATTCATGATGTCTTTAATAGCTGTCATTATCTCTCTCTATAGAGTGGCGTCGAATGGGCAAAGCGATAGCCTGCCCATCATGAGCCTGGGTTTATTGATGGGTACGAAAAAACGTAGTCCATCTTAGGCGATATGTTAATTTCTAATCAACAGGAAATAAGTTCGAAGCGCCTGTTTCAGCGGTTGAAGCACCAAGTCTAAATCCTCCAAACATTTCGCGACCCATTCCATAATGATGGTTATTCGCACGATTTGGAATGGGGGTACGAGCATCAAATTCAGCTGGGTCAACTAATGCATTGACATCACCTGTTTGTAAATTTAAAGAAATGATGTCGCCATCTTGTACTTTTGCAAGTGGCCCCCCCATTTCACATTCTGGGCATAAATGGATGGCAGAAGGCACTTTACCTGATGCGCCTGACATTCTGCCATCGGTGACTAAGGCGACTTTAAAACCTTTGTCTTGTAGTACGCCAAGAGGTGGGGTTAACTTGTGCAACTCTGGCATACCGTTTGCCCTTGGACCCTGAAAACGAATGACAGCAACAAAATCTTTTTCCAGTTCTCCGCGTTGAAATGCTTTAAGAAGATCTTCCTGGTCATCAAATACCACCGCAGGGGCTTTAACGATTTGATGATCTTCTGCAACAGCAGAAAGTTTCGATACCCCACGCCCTAGGTTTCCACTCATAACATGTAAACCACCGCCCGCAGCAAAAGGTTTTTCTACGGTGCTTAAAACGTCTTTGTCTAAAGATGTTCCCGGGCAATCTTCCCAAACGAGTTTGTCGTTATGCAATTTAGGTTCTTGGGTATAGCTGTTCATGCCTTTGTTATCGGCGACGGTGATGATGTCTTCATGCAATAAACCATGTTTTAACAGTTCTGCAATAAGCACGCCCATACCACCCGCTGCATGAAAATGGTTAACATCCGCTGGACCATTCGGGTAGATTTTTGTTAACTGAGGAATAACACGAGAAAGGGTGTCAAAATCATCCCAGTTCAAGGTGATTCCTGAGGCGCGAGCAATCGCAATTAAATGCATGGTATGGTTGGTTGAACCGCCAGTGGTTAATAATCCGATAACTGCATTGATAATTGCTTTCTCACTCACCATGTGCGCAATAGGACGATAGTCATCACCTAAGGCGGTAAATTTAAGGACTTGTCTTGCGGCTTCTTTGGTTAATTCATCACGTAAAGGTGTGTATGGATTGACGAAAGAGCTACCCGGTAAATGCAATCCCATAATTTCCATCATCATCTGATTGCTATTTGCAGTGCCGTAAAAAGTACAAGTGCCAGGTGCATGGTAGGAAGCTGATTCAGACTCTAATAGTTCTTTACGACCGATTTTACCCACGGCGTAGGCTTGACGAGCACGCGCCTTTTCTTTATTAGTAATACCACTAGGCATAGGGCCTGCAGGAATAAAAATGGCGGGTAAATGACCGAAGCTGAGTGCGCCAATTAATAAACCGGGTACAATTTTGTCACAGACACCTAAATATAAAGCGCCATCAAACATATTATGACTCATGCCAATGGCTGTGGTCATAGCAATTAAATCGCGACTAAATAAGGACATTTCCATACCGGGTTGCCCTTGCGTGATACCGTCACACATTGCGGGAACACCACCGGCAAATTGAGCAATACCTCCCGCTTTATTGATCGCTGCCTTGATTAAATCAGGCGCATCTTTATAAGGTTGATGAGCAGACAACATATCATTGTATGATGAAATAATCGCAATATTGGCTTTTCTCTCACCGGTTAAGTCGGCTTTTTCTGTTGCACTACAAGCAGCAAAACCATGCGCTAAGTTTCCGCAAGCCAGTTTGTTTCGAATAGGGCCTTCTTTAGCAAGACCATCTATATGGTTTAAATAGGCTGTTCGAGATTCATGACTGCGATCTATAACGTCTTGTGTCACTTTTTCTACAATCGGGTGCATAATGGCTCCTCTTTGGCTATCTACTAACTATTTAGTAGCAACTTATAATTAAAAAATCGTCTGGGGTAGGGGTGAACTTTAGCTCATTTGTACCTCACGTTATTTGTCTATTTAGCAAACTGAAATTTACTTTATGGTTTATTCTTCCCAGTCTCTGCCGTCACGGGCTAATAAAGCGATAGATGCAACAGGCCCCCAGCTTCCGGCTGGATAAGGTTTAGGGTCTTCTTTTTGCTGTGCCCAGGCATCCTGGATTGAGTCAACCCAAATCCATGCTTGTTCAATTTCTTCTCTGCTTAAAAATAAAGTAGGATTGCCTCGCATGGCTTCTAAGATAAGTCTTTCATAACCCCCAAAAACCTCTTGGTTGTTAAAGGCTTCAAAAAAGCTTAAATCTAATTTGGTTTTATGCAATTCAATGCGGCTATCAATGCCGGGAACTTTGTTAAGCATTTGTATTTCTACACCTTCTTTGGGTTGAAGGTGAATAACTAATTTATTGGCGGGTAAATTTTGAAAGCTATCTTTAAATATATTATGGGGTAATTGTTTAAAGTTAATGACAATTTCTGTGCGTTTGTTCTGCATACGTTTTCCTGTACGCAAGTAAAAGGGGACATCTACCCAACGCCAATTATCAATGTCTACACGTAAAGCAACAAAACTTTCTGTTGTGCTTTCTGTATTGGCACCTTGTTCTTCAAGATAGCCGGGTACTGATTTTCCTTTTAGAAACCCCGATGCATATTGACCTCGCACTGTTTTTTCGGCGACATTCGCAGCAGTAATAGGGCGTAATGCCTCAAGTACTTTGATTTTTTCACGATGAATGCTTTTTGCCTCTAAATTAACAGGGGGTTCCATGGCAATAAATGTCAAAATCTGTAACAAGTGATTTTGCAACATGTCTCGTGTTTGTCCTGTTTGATCAAAATACTCCCAGCGACCTTCAATACCGACTTCTTCAGCAACCGTGATTTGAATAGAATCGATGGTGTTATGATCCCAGTTGCTAGTAAAAATAGAGTTGGCAAAACGTAATGCTAATAAGTTGAGTACCGTTTCTTTACCCAGGTAATGGTCTATACGGAAGATTTGATCTTCATTAAAAACCGCTGAAAAGGCATTGTTAATTTCCTGGGACGACTTCAGGTCATGGCCTAAGGGTTTCTCCATAACCACGCGTGAGTCTTTTGTTAAAATGCCTGAGTACTCAAGTCCCTGGCAAATGTGTTTAAACAAAAAAGGTGCGACTGAAAAATAATTGACTAAAACTCTTTTTTTTGAATCGACTATTGTGCTCAGTTTTTGGAATTGCTGTTTTTTTGTTAGGTCAATTTGTAAATAGGACAGTCTTGCTGAAAAAGTCTGCCATATATTTTTATCAATCGCCTCATTTAAAAATTTTTGTAGACTCTGGTAAGCAATTTCAATAAATTCTGTGTTACTTTTAACATGCAAATCGATGCCGGTAATTAAGCTGTTATCTTCAATTAATCCTGCTTTTTCCAAGCGATATAAAGAAATGATAAGTTTGCGAGTAGACAGATCGCCTAATACACCATAAATAACGAGATCGCAGGGGATAAATGTTTCTTGTTTTGGCATGAGCTATTGAATATTGGAGTATCTACTGGTTGTTGGCTTTGAAAAACAGGTTTCAGAAGTGAGGTGAAGTAACGGCTATCGCAGGCGTAAAGCAAGCTCTATAGTTGATGGCTTAGCTGAATAACTTGTTCCATGTATGTTTTTTAAACACATATTATACTTGGATTTGTAATTTAGAACGTTAAAAGTACTTTTTGTGAGGATTTTTACTAAAGAAATTAGAGGTGTGGCTGTGAAAAGAAACCCTGCGCATGATTGCCCTGCGCAGGGTTTGATGTTTTAAGTTAAGTGATTAATAATTTGTAGCGTTAATCATTGTACTGGCTATAAGACCGTATGCGACTGTCCATGCTTCTTTTACCTCAGAGCTAAAGCTATCGCCTAAACCTTGTTCTAAGGTCCATAATAAAGTCTCACCAGCGATATTGTAGTGTTTAGCTTCTACGCCATAATTAACGAGGCGTTCGCCCATTTCTTGTAATACAGGAATAACAGAGTCTAGATCTTTTAGGGAATTGACGACAAGGTTGATAGAGGAAATTAGCTCATCAGCTTGTACTTTCATATCACCATTAAATAAAGGTTTTATTTCAGGTGCTGTTAAAAATAATTTTTTATAAAATAACTCAGCTGTTTGTTCTTTAACAGGCATGATCATTTGCCAAGTAGACTGAATTAAATCAATTTGGTTTTCTGATATAAGTACAGCATTTTCCTGCTCAAGCCTTTCCTGCTCAAGCCTTTCCTGCTCAAGCCTTTCTTGTTCAAGCCTTTCTTGTTCAAGCCTTTCTTGTTCAAGCCTTTCCTGTTCAAGCCTTT
>CAYMPX010000175.1:2575-6032 GCA_964392135.1 uncultured Methylomarinum sp. | reverse complement strand
GATAATACAAAAGATACGCTTAATGTGCGCTGAATATGGCTGTTGATTGTGCCTGGTGGTTAAAGAGCTTTCCAAATTAAGCTGGAAACGGGGGGTGATTAAACGGATGGAAAATATCCCGTACTTTTAATCACCCCCTGTTGGTTAGTAGCTAAAAAATCTACCAATTATTAGAGCCACTACAATCATCTTTTGTACCTAAGGCATCGATGCAGTATGTTTCAAAACTTGTGTCAACAGGCGCGGCTTTTAACTTAAAGGCTGATTTACTTGCCGAATCCACAGTTAAACTATAGGTCTTGGTTCCACCATCAATCGGTACTTTATCTGAAAATATCCAAGGGGATCCGGTATCTGTCGGACTTGTTGAAGAACCCGCAGCCCCTTTATAAGTCATGCCATCTAAATAAAACTGACTCATTGCCGTTGCAAAAGAAACCAAAGCGGCTTTAGCTTCAGATTCTTTCGTTTGTTGCACATAACGTTGGTAAGACGGGTAAGCAATTGAGGCTAAAATTCCAATAATTGCCACGGTAATCATTAACTCAATTAAAGTAAAGCCCTTCTGTCCAGTCTGCTTCATAATATTTTTCCATTAAATGTCGTTTTTTATAATATGCGCGTTCATACCGATAATTACCAGGCATTATCTTATATGCTTTACGATAATACTTTAAAGCCTCAGGTTGTTGATTAAGCTGTTCACAGGCTTTAGCCAGCCAATAATACCAATAAGCCTGCTCTTTATCATCAGCTTCTTTAACTTTTTTAACGGCAAGATCATAGGCTTGTTGCGCATACAAACTGACTTTTTCAGGTCGCTGAATTTTATGATAACTTTTTGCCAGGGAAATAAGGGTTGGCACATTATCAGGTGTATTTGCATTCCTTTTTAAACCAACAGCTATCGCTTGATACAAAAATTCATTTGCTTTTTCAGGCTGATTGAGTCGTTGATAATTACTCGCTATTCTACGCAATATCACGGTATTATCAGGCTTGATCGTATTGTATAACTGCAAGACCTCGACAACTGCCAAATAATGATTAAATCGCTTATACCTATCGGCAAACTTCTTATAGCCATTACCTAACCGGGATTTAATTTCTGCTTGCTGTGCAGGCTGATGAAGTAATAATTGCGTTGTAGCATAGGCAGATCCCAATACAATCAGGGTTAATAAAATAAAACCATAGACGCTTGTTGTCTGCAGAATAGACCGTTTAGCCAACCAAAATTTGAATGCCGTAAAAGCCATCGCCATCGCCACTAATAACTCTGCAACTTCTGCTTCATTAAATGAAAAAAATTCCATTTCACACACCGCACCCACTAAAAAAGCAGGTAACAAAGCAACAGGCGGTGCCATAATCCCCCATTGATCTAAAAATACAGCCGGTTTCCATTGTCTCTTTAACGTAACAGGAAACAGTACACCATAACCCAGAAAAGCAATAGAAATAAGATACGTGAGTGCAGTTTTAGTCCAGCTTTCAACCGGGCCGGTTAATAAATTATGTAAATTGACCTCATCCTGGTAGCTGTGCTCAGAAAAAAAATCGGGCGATACAAAATTAAACAGTCGCTGCCCCCAGGAAATTTCTTCCATAAAGGTATAAAAACTCGCAACGGCTAATAATGCAAAAAACCAGCGATAGCGACCATTAGCTGGATTGATTGAATTCAGGATTGAAAAAACGAATGTGGCTAAAAAGAAATAAAATTGTCCCCATTCGCCATACAAGTCTTCATAGGTACAAAAAATATAGATCTGGGGGAAATAGATGGCAGTAATGGTGTAAAAGCAAACAATCGCCAAAGAAATAAAGACAAGATAATAATTGACAAGATTCATGGTTTACAAACTGTTGAATATTGTTCCGAATTTTCTGTGCGAATTCTTCCGGAAGGCGCAATAACTACCTTTCTAAAACTCCCTTGTTGACTGGGAGAACAAAAGTAAAAATTTCCGGGTGTATTGCTACGTCCATCAGGACGATAAGAAATATAATTTGTAAATGAAGAGTTAATATAAAAATTAGGCGTTACACCTGCGTACTTTTGTATCACGTCTTCATCAGTATCTAAAACATGGCTATTATTAGAGTCAACAAAAACCTGCCAGCCATCTTTCCAGTTTGTGTCGGTTTTACGCACAACCAGCAACTGATTTCTCTTAACCGCTTCACTACGCGCAATATTTAATGCACCGACCATACTATTGGCTTGGGTGGTCAGGCGATTATTGGTAATCATGCTCTGAAATGAAGGGATGCCGATGGATAAAATAATCCCCATAATAGCAATCACCATCAGTAATTCAATTAATGTAAATCCAGCACTTTTAAGAAACTGGATAAATTTATCATGATGATTAACAATCTTGATCATAGTGATACTTTCAAACTTACGACAAAAAGACTCCCGTGACACACCAATGCCACGGGAAAGAGATAGAGTTTATGGATTAGTAATTTCTCTCCAGTTTAACCGACCACTATAGCCAGTATGTCCTGTAGGACTATTGGGGGGTACAGGTGTTTTTGTAGCACCGTCCTTTACACAATTATCGACAGCTGCTTTAATCCGCTTATCAGTCAAACTACTGGTTTTAATAATAATAGGTCTTTTTAAGTATTTATTATTGCTATCATCTTTCGCTACTTCTGCTTTGTGTACTTCAATCGCGGATTTTATTGTGGCTGCATTGGAACAATTGTTCATAATCCGGTACTTATGACCGGAATCGCCTTTGCCGGAATCGCCTTTATGATCGGCATTGGAATCTACACATTTTTTATACTCTGTATAAACGCCACTATCATCCATACTGCTATCGGATATATTTAAACTGCTGTCGCCATGTCCTTTTCTCCTGTTATTACTATCATTCCTGTCATGTAATTTTTTTCCATAATTTTTGCTTGAATCTGACTCAGTAGAGTCAGTCGCAGAGTCAGTAGAGTCGTTAGAATCATGGTTTGAATCACTAGAGTCTTTATTTTTACAGCCACTTATCCTATGGTGATTACCACTGTCTGAGACACTATCATGCCCACCACCTTTACCACTATCAGGTTTACCTTTACTGCTATCTGATTTTTTCTTACCGCTGTCACTTTTTCCACTATCGCTACTGTCGCCACGATCTAGACACTCACTAAGCGCAACCACCGTTGCTTCATCATCTAAAGCATCATCATTAACGATGATAGGGTCAAAATAAGACTGGGTGAGTTCAACTAAGGTCTTTCTATACTCTCCTTTACAATCCTTGATAACAATCGTTTCTTCGCTTGAAGAACTAGAGGGAGAAGCAGATGTACTCGGCGGATTATTGCATGAGCCTAGATAATCTCCACCGTGATTTACCCGGTGCGCTGGCCAGGCGCTAAAGCCTATATGTATAGTATGCTTGTTATTAGGGTTGCCCGGCGGCACATGACAAATGGTTAT
>CAYMPX010000175.1:0-2475 GCA_964392135.1 uncultured Methylomarinum sp. | reverse complement strand
TATGTATAGTATGCTTGTTATTAGGGTTGCCCGGCGGCACATGACAAATGGTTATTTTTTTAGACTCATCGTTATTCCCTCGGGCATCGCTGTCTGAATTTCCATTGTTTGAATTCCCATTATTCGACTTTTCGTTACCCGAATCCGCATAAACTGTACTCGAAGCCAGCATTGACCCGCCCCCTAAAATCGTGGCTATCGCCAACGATAGAACGATTTTATTCATGGTACTTTTCATTTTAATCCCCTTAATACTATAAATTTATAAGCCCTTGAACGACCTATCACAGGGCTTTCTCGTTCCCACGCTTCGCGTGGGAACGCATTAGGAAACGCTTCTGCGTTTCGGGACGCTGGAGCGTCGACGTATGGGTTACCACAGAGCGTGGGAACCATGTAAACGGTTACTAAAAATTCAAGCACACAACACATTATTTATCACATCTGATTGCATACTTTGACTCAATTATTCGCTGACTGCTCGTTACTGGATCAGGATCAATTATACGAATAGTATAAACTTCTGTTGGACATGTAGTAGCATTTCCCTGAATATACTTCTGATTACATAATAATTCAGAAGAACTCCAATCATCTGGTGGATTGTTATTGTTATAAGTACAAGGTATTTCATTACCAAAAGATATACACGCTGTTTGAAGTATTTCAGCTGAAATACTTGTTGTATCAGGCAACCCAAGGTTTCCTGTTATATCGCCAGAAATTGCCGGAATAGGTAATAATTGTTTATACGTAGGTGGAGTCCCTGGTGTATTACAAGAAAAAGTACTTTTATCTTGATATCGTTGTAATTCAATGAAGTTTTCAGCTTTTTTTAAAATATTTTCAGCTGAAGATAACTTGGTTGTTTGATTTTGAGAATTAGCTGCCATCATAAACTGAAGTCTATTTTGCTGAATCATATTGACACCCAATAATGTTAATAGCAAAAGCATCACCAAGGTAAAAATCAGCACCACTCCACGCTGTTTTTCACTCATTATTTTGTTCATAATTAATTATTCCTCAACGCAATCGTGGTCGTAAACACCCTATAGAGGCGTTTGTCGTTAGGCGAATTAACGCTGTAAGTCCGTCCGTCGAGATTATAGCCAGGGGTCTTTAAAGTCACATTTTTATCCTTGCTACCTAATACGATATAAAGACGAACACTCACCACAAGCTCCCACGGCGAGAGAGGTGTCGGTGTCGTCGTTGCAGAAAAAACTGAGGAACAATCCGTATTAGCAACAGTTAGCTTGTCGACGACCTGATTAGCGGATAAATAACGTACTGCAGAGAGAGGGGCAGCGGTATAGGAGGGATAGCGTTGAGTACAATTGATACTTTCGTCAAGTACCCCATATAAAATATACATTCTTTCTACATTGGAGACCAGATCTATGGCACCTGATGTTACTTTCGTAGAAAGGTTTAGGTTATCGCGTTTTGCCTTACATTTCAGAACTGGAGTTTTTAAATTGGAATCAAATTCTACATATAAAAACAAAGTGACCCAAATTTTTTGGGTTGCCGGATCTTCACCAGATTTCAGATCAATACCTCGGCTGCAGGGTGACAAACCATAATTGGGGTTGGTTGCCGATAACTCCTTGGCATCATTCAATTGATACCGTAAGACTACATGATTAATATCAAACGGATTAGTGCTACCTGAATTATCGACAAACCCCCCGCTACTAAAATCGCCATGAATATATTCTCTTCTTTCTAATTGAATACTAGAGTTTAATACCCCTCCCCCGGTACCATTATCAAGAAGAAAAATAGCCTCAGGTGTACCGTCAGAAGCATAACGATTTCTCAAAAAACCAGCACGCCTGAATTCTTTTGCCAGAATGTCCAGAACAAAACGCCCATCTTCTACGAGATAACTTAATGTTTTTTGTTTCCTGAAGCTATTACCGCTGTCAATAAAAACCTTGCCAATGGCTGCGATCAATATCGTACTTAATAGCAAGCCAATCATTAATTCAACCAGAGTAAAGCCCGCTTGTTTGATTTTCATAATCTAACATCCAGTAAATAAGTGGCATTTAAATGAGTGGGATTGAGACTCAATTCTTTTTGTAAGGTTTGATTCGCTCTTTGCCACTTGATCGTAATTTTGACAACATCGGCCGAGGGGTTGGATAATTTAACCGGTGCTGTTGTACCACTTGGCGCGGGTAACAGGGCAGTCACATTCTTCCACCAGCGAAAAGCATCATATTCGGCCATTTGTTGAGGTGAACAGGTTATGGGCATAGCCAGCGGTGAGGCAAGAGTAGCCGTTGTTGGATCATAGGCACTACAAAATGGATGAGTCGATTGGGTAAATGTCTGAGCATTAGTAAGCGTTGCTGCGGGATTAGCAGTTTTCCAATACCCGGTATTTGCCCTGATACGATCACTCATATCATAAGCTAAGAAAATCGCATGCGTGCGTAAATAAGCATCTTGATTATCCATTAA
>CAYMPX010000174.1:0-6099 GCA_964392135.1 uncultured Methylomarinum sp. | reverse complement strand
AGGTGAATAAAAAATGAAACAATATATATTGATGGTTTTTACTATTATTTTTACAATGAGCAATGGATATGCTGAACCGGAATATGAAAAATTTGCTGTGGGGAAAGTTGTCTTTCCTAAACAACATTTGACTATAACTGTTGAAGTTGCAAGGACTAAAATGCAAAGACGCATTGGTCTTATGTTTAGAGAAAATCTGGAAATAAATACAGGAATGTTGTTTGATTTTAAGCAGGAAGACATACAAAGGGTATGGATGAAAAATACCTTGATCCCATTGGATATTATTTTTCTGTCGGCAAAAGGAAACATTGTTTCAATCCTTGAAAATGTGCAGCCTTGCATTAAGGAGCCTTGCAAAATTTATGATTCAACCAGACCGGCTGCCTATATGTTAGAAGTTAATGCCGGGATTGTGGATAGAAAACAGCTTGAAACAGGTGATTATTTGTTGTTTTATTTCTAATGTTGTTGCTTTTTTGTATAGTCAGATTATACTGGCTTACACATTAAAAGAGTTAGTTTGGGAGCAGAGATGAACAAAAAATATTATAAATTAGGGCTTTTTACTCTTGCAAGTACCTTGTTTTCGAGTCATGTTATGGCGCAATCCCCTGGGTTTAATCAATCCGCTGAACTTGGGTTTAATGGGGAAGAACAGGGTATTGAATTGCAACGCGCCCGGAATATTGCAAGACAAATCAGTAGTAATATTTTTGATCGGGTTTCTGGTCAGCTATTATCGGAAGAAAATGCGATGTATACAGCCAGTTTAGGCCAAACCCCGTTGGCTGCTTCAGCGGATAAAGGTTCTATACTTGATGCAGTCTGGACCAATGTATCATGGACTGAAATAAGTAGTGATGGCGCACCCGTAAAATTGAATGATAATATTTACCAATTTACAGCGGGTATAGATAAGCGTTTCGGTAATTTATTTGTTGGCTTGACAACGAGTTATGCGTATACCGAAACTGAAGTCGGTGGGGTGGGAAGTCAAGGCAATGTACATACGGCTGATGTAACGCCTTATCTGGCTTTTGTTTTAAGTAAAAATGTTTTTCTTGCCGCAACGACCAGTTATAACTACACAAGGACTGAGCCGGATATAACGGGTATTAATAATGACAAAAATACCGATGAATATAAAACCGAAGTGACTGTTAATGGTATAAAATCTATTAATAACTGGTTTATGAAAGGTAGAGCCGGTGGGCGTTATCGACATACGGATGATTCTTTTGATGCGGGTAATGGCGTTGGGTTTGATAATGATAAGGATGAGTGGACGTATTTAGTCGATACAGAAGTGGGCTATATTATCAGTAAAGGTCTACGGCTTTATGGCGGGGCTTTATATGAATATGTTAAAGCCGAAGATAGTGAAGATGATGGCGTGCTTTATATGAGTGCAGGCGTTGATTATTCAGTATCAAAAGACTTGTCGGTAGGCCTTAAATACCGGACTGATGCTAATAATGAGGATGTTAATTTGCATACAGTTGGCTTAAACCTAAGCCTGGCATTATAATCATCCAAATCGTTTCTGGTTTGTATTAGAACCCTCGTACATTCATTTGTACGGGGGTTTTTTGTATGAGGAAAGAAGAGAAAGCCATGAAATATCGCCAGATTGTTTTATTTTTTACCATTTTGCTCCTCGCAAAGATAAGTATTGTTTCCGCCGGCGGGGGCGTAACTATTTTTGCTTCTCAACATATTGGCAGCCAGATCGCGCGAACGATTAGTGATAATATCGCTAAAAATTTAGCAGACAGGATTTGGTTGCCCCAGTTAAAAATACATAATGAATCGGGTGAGGTTAAAGATTTTTCAATTTCTGTTGATTCCAGGTTTTTTACTTTGTTGCATGATGATAATACGGTAAGGATTTGGGATGCAAAACAAGGTGTTCAAAGACCGACAATAAGACCTGACAGAGAAAATGTATCCAAAGTTGTCAGTATTTCTTCTTTAAATATTACCCTGTTAGGTCACGAAAAAGGGGGAATTGATATTTATGATATTTATACCGGAAAACGGCTGAAACAGCTTAACCTGATTAGGGAAAAGATTGTTTTTTTATCGGTATCTAAAGATGAGTCGTTATTGGCTATTGCTTATGAAAATGGAAATATTGTTATTTTAGATTTAACTACATTAACCATTAAGAAAACCATTAAGACGCCTTACGATGATGATTTGAAATTTGTAAAAATTGAAAGCAATGGAATAACAGTTGTTGTTGCAGGGAATGATGGTTTTATTGATCGCTGGAGTATAGATAAGGGGGAAAAAATAGCTGCATTACCAAAACAGTCTGATGATATTGTTGGACTTTGGGTCAGTGACATCTATGGTGGTGTGGCTTCTTTTGATGAAGATAATGTACTACAGCTTATTGGTATTAAAAATGCAGATGAGCTAAAAAATGAAATAGACCAAGACCTTCTAACACTTGTCTTAAGTAAAGATTTAGGGCGACTAGCAATTGCGATAGAAGAAGGTGGTATACAAATTTTTGATACAAAGACCTTGCAAAGGTTGAATGAGCTAAAGTCGGATAAAGCCTTCTTATATTTGCAATTTATTAATCAGGGTAAACAGTTAATTGCGGCAGATAAAAAAGGCGTGTTACATTTATTTGATGTAGAGACAGCAAATGAATTACTTAAATTAATTTCGACTAAAACAGGCTGGACAATTGTTGACAATAAAGGCCGTTTTGATAGTTCAGAAAAAGGTATGAAAAATGTTTCCTGGGAAACGGAAGAAAAAGAATTACCTATAGATCATTTTTCTGGCTCTTATTATGAACCCGGTTTGTTGGCAAGTCATTTAGACAATCAAAATTTCATTAATAAAAACCCGCAAGTAGTGCAGCAAGGGATCAAATTACCTCCCGATGTTGTTATTGTCATTCCTGATGGCAATAGAACGGCAGCAAAACCAATAACCATTCGTGTTGAGGTGCAAGGCTTGGGCGGCGGTGTTGATGAGATAAATTTTTATCATAATGGAAAGGTGGTTGTGCCAACTGCGGTGATTAATCGCCAGCAAGAAAGCAACGATAAATTAATCAAGAAGACGGTAGATTATCAATTATTGCCTACCGTCGGGAAAAACACCTTTAAAGTGATAGCAATAAATGCTATGGGAATCGAAGGCCACTCGGATGAGTTGGCTGTTGATTTTGCAGGTGAAAAACAAAAAACCACCTTACATGTACTCACTGTTGGAATAAATAAGTACAGCGATTCTCGGTTAAACCTGGATTATAGTGTGGCTGATGCGAGTGCAATATCAAATATTTTTAGAAAGAGTCGGTTGGCTGTCTATGATGAAGTGGTTCATCATGATTTACGTGATAATGAGGCGACCAAAAAAGGTATTCTTAAACAGTTAAATGAAATAAATAACTATGCTCAAAATGATGTCATGGTGCTTTATTTAGCGGGTCATGGTCTGGCTGTGAATAGCGAATGGTATTATTTACCCTATGAAACCATGTTACAGGATAATCAGGATTACTATACCCAGGTTGGAATATCTGCAAAACAGATTCAGAATATATTAATTAACTCGAAAGTTCAACATATCATGGTTATGGTGGATGCGTGTTACTCCGGTGCGGGTTTGCAAGCATTTCGCAAATTACAGGATACGCAAAGACATTTTAGTCGGGGGTTAAGCAAGTCAGTCGGTGTGGTCGTGTTGGCAGCCACAAGGAAAGACCAGAAGGCTGCTGAGTTGACTGATTTGGGACATGGTTTGTTTACCTATGTGGTTTCTGAAGGAATGGGAGGAAAAGCTGATTTGAAACCGAAAAATCGTAAGATCAGTGCCCATGAAATATCAGATTTTTCAACTGAAACTATTCCTGCTTTTTCAAAGAAATACTTGGGCGCCGCTCAGGAGCCTACTTCATTTACCATGGGCAGTGATTTTGTTTTATTACGAAAAGAATGAAACGTATTGTTTAATGACACTTTAGTTCAGTAACGTGTATTACATTATTACGCCTGATAGTGAGTTGAATAGAATGACATGCAGGAGACAAAAGGAATTTTTGTATATCTGCCAGTGTGCCTGTATTTATTGTAGGTAATTCATTAATGGCAATAATATCGTCACCTATTTTAAGATTGACGCGAGCAGCGGGAGATTCGGGGCTAATATGGGCTACAAAAGGTAATTTTTCTTCATCAGAATAGCCTATAGTCAGACCTGTGAGATTGATTGGAAAAGATTTATTAAAGTTTTTACCTGGCTCAATAATGACTTGCTGGTTTTTGTAATCCAGATAGATAACAAAATGGCGTAGTATTGCGTTGCCTAAATTGCCAGCAAGCTCCTCCATTGCACCTGTTCCTGATCCTTTGCTAACGGGAATATTGATATATATGGGGTGTATTTTGTACGAACCAATGGAAAGTGAGTCGAATTTAACCGTGCGCTCCAAAATTACGTTTTCTATACCTGCGCTTAAGGTTTCCAGACCTTTTCGTTGCAGTAATGCATGTTTTTTGGCAAACGAATAGTGAACTGAAGCGTCGTATGCGCCGAGGTCGATAGACCAGTCGCCATAAAACTGCTGGTCTAAGGTGACAGGCAGGGAGAAGGTATTATACTTTAGGGGTGCGTTAATGATGTTGCCATTGCCTTTATAGTTGAAATGGCTGTTCTGGTATAAGACAATACTTTGGTTGGCATAATCAATTTTGACGACAAAACGAGACAGAAAATCATAACCCAAAATTCCCATTGCTTGTGGTGAACTAAAACGTTGGGCTAAGCCTTTAAGTGCATAGATGGTTTGGTTTTTGATTTGGATATTTTGGGTGCCATATGAGGGAAGTTTGACATAGGATAGTTCAAAATTTCCTCCGAAGCCGAACCCCTTGATGCCAGAGTGGATGACCAGCCCTGATTGTTTAGCATAGTCTTCATCTATTAAAGAATGGGACGCGCCACTGTCAAGTATCCACAATTTTTCTTGTCCATTGAGTTGTATGGGTAAGTAAATAAGATTATCGTTTAAATAGAAAGGAATTTTTTCTATCTTGGCGCCTGGTTTAAAATGGATTAAATTGTGGTTTTCGGGGGGGATTGCAAAGTAGCTGTCAGGAATTTGCGGGTTAGCATGAAATTCATTGATAATGATGCTTTCATGTTTATTTCTGGGCTGAATTTCGCTGTCCGCGCGAAAAGCGATCATTATATTCGCATCAGTAAGTCGGTAGTCTTGATATAAGGTGTGGATTTTAATATCCGCTTGTTTTTCAATGACCTTAACGAGCAAGAAGCTATGGATGTCAAAATAATGCCAGACAATATCTTTATTTATAGTATTGCTCATTTTGACAATATGAGCCGGTTTTTCATTGATTTCGGTTTGCCCCTGGTAACTCAAGCTGAAATATCTGGAGTCTCGCTTGATGTGCTCGTATTTATTCAGGAGTATACTGATCTGCCGTCGTTGTTGACTTTCCTGGTCTTTCAAGACTAAAACTTTGCCGTTAAAATCTTTGCTCCAGGCATCTGTACCATTATCGCCCGAGGATTGAGTAATAACCGTGTAGTTTTCTTCAGTTCGATAGCGTGTGGGGATTTTCATCCATTCCTTAAAATAACCCTTTAAGCGATCAACTGTTTTTTTTCCAGTTGTGTAACTGGTTTTGATTTTTTTTAGTCTATTTAACCCCCCAATAGTTTGATAATATTTAAGATAAATAGCGTAAGGATCGGGTTGTTTGGCATGGGCTGGTGACAAAAACAAGAAAAAGACGAGTAACAAGGAAATGGAGTTCATGTTTTTGAATGTATTAATAATGTGTGGCAGTGGAATGTTATATACCATAAGTATTTGCTTTTGAAAAACAGGGTTTGACCTTTTTGTATTGCGGTACTCAAGGATTTAAACCAGTATTGGCTACCCACTTAAGACAGGTTTGCTAGCTGTCGGTTCGAATTCTTCGGATCCTATAGGCATTGAGCATTATGGGTCGAGTAAATTAGTAACCCTGATATTAATAGTTTGTTTATGTATTAAGGGATGAGGATATTATTGAACCCTTGTTCCTAAAGCTGTCTTTGAAT
>CAYMPX010000173.1:0-6120 GCA_964392135.1 uncultured Methylomarinum sp. | reverse complement strand
TGGTAGAGTCCCGGATTGTGATTCCGGTTGTCGCGGGTTCGAACCCCGTCGTTCACCCCAATGGTTTCAATGTCTCAGCCTGTTTTGTTTCTTCTGATTTTGTTGCTTTCTGACTTCACTAGCGTACATTTTTAAATGTTTCGGAAAAACAAAGTTTTTGTTAATTTCTGTTGACTTTTAATCGCCCCCTGTATTTTTAATTTTCAGCCAATATTTGTTCGCCCTGAATAAAGTTTAAGCCTTTCGTTAAAAAACGCCGTTAATAACACCCAGGTTCTGAAAAAAGGCGCAATAATGCTATTAATAGAGTTGATTAATTCGCATTTTAGTCTAAATATTAATGTTGAGAAGTACCTCACATCTTTTTGTTGCTATAGTTTATATTATCAATGCTACGTTTCCATGGAACGTTTAATCAAAAATAAGAAAGGGGACATGGATGTTTTTTTATCTTTTCTTGAATTGTAATTTCAGGAGAAAAGAAATGTCTGAATTAGATCAAAATCGCTTTGATTTTATTGAGTGCTTGCACGAAGTTTTTTTAATGAAAAAAGGTCGCGGTGCATTTGCTTATATTTCAATATCTGATGCCGTTTCGTTATTTCACAAGCACTTGGATTCGAATGAATCAACTGATAGATTTATTGATAAGTTTGTACGTTCAGTGTTGATAGTTGGCTGAGTTGGCTGAGCAGGTTATCAAAATGATTCAACCTCTCGTTTAGCAACAATATTACGACACCTTTCATTTCTTATGTTTGCACTTTTTACTTGATTTCTTGCCCTGTTTAATGTTTTAAATACAGTGTCAATTTGGCGAAGGTATTGGATATAGGTGTACTGTTGTTAATGAAGAAGAGTGATTTTAGTTACGATTTACCCGAGCATTTAATTGCTCAAAAACCATTGGCTGAACGTGTTTCCAGTCGATTGTTATGTATGAATAAATCAACCGGTGTTTTAAGTGATAAGCAGTTTGTTGATATTGTTGATTTGATAAATGCAAATGATTTACTGGTTTTAAATGATACCAAAGTTATTCCTGCGCGTTTATATGGAAAAAAACAGACAGGCGGTAAAGTAGAGATATTAATTGAACGTGTTTTAGATGAGCATCATGCCTTAGCGCATATTCGATCAAGTAAATCGCCTAAAGCGGATAGTATCATCGCGTTAGATAATGGTTTTAGCTTAACGGTCACAGGTCGTGATGACGATTTGTTTTGTGTTGAATTTACCGGTGAAAATACTTTTTTTGATTTGCTGGATCAAATAGGACATATCCCCTTGCCGCCTTATATAACAAGAGACGATGATGCGGACGATTTAACCCGTTATCAAACGGTTTTTGCAAAGGAGTCAGGCGCTGTTGCGGCACCTACCGCAGGGTTACATTTTGATCAGGCAATGATAGACACATTAGAAGCAAAAGGTGTTGCTAAGGCATTTGTTACTTTACATGTAGGCAGTGGTACATTTAGACCGGTCAGAGTTGATGATTTATCAGAGCATCTGATGCACAAAGAATATTATTCAGTCTCACAGCAGACAGTTGATTTAGTACAGCAGACACGCGATAAAGGGGGGCGAGTAATTGCTATTGGTACCACAGCTGTTAGAGCCTTGGAGTCGGCTGCCAGAGCAGGACAATTACAAGCAGGTTTTGGCGATACCGATTTATTTATTACTCCGGGTTATCAATTTAAATCTGTGGATGCAATGTTAACTAATTTTCATTTACCTGAATCGACATTATTAATGTTGATCTCTGCATTTGCCGGATATAATCATGTGAGACAGGCTTATCAGCATGCAATTAATAAGTCGTATCGTTTTTTTAGTTACGGTGATGCCATGTTTTTATCTGATGAGTCATCTGCCAGTTTAGGTCAGTAAAATAATGTAGCCTTGATCCAGCAAAGCAAATAGGGGAACCCTGATTTCATGCCGTTACATCAAAGCTGCAATAAACCTGGTTTAATGATAAGGCAAGCTATGGGGAAGACCGCATTTTTATATTCATCAAATTAAACAGTCTTGTACAAGTTTAAAACAACAAACCATCCAAAAATATAGTCGCAACAAGGTATAATGGGAATTTGATTAACTATTAATAAAATCAATTGCAATCGATGCCTGAAAACGCTATTTTCTCTCCTCAATTACCCAAAAAAAATAATCAGCCCCTGTTCTGGACTGGGCTAAAAGGCTGTGGTGATTCATTAGCAATTGCATCTGCCATTAAAAATGAAAACCGATTGTTTGTGATTATAACCCCTGATAATCAAATGGCTTTGCGCCTGGAACATGAGTTATCGTTTTTCCTGTCAGCTGAACACCCTATCTTACATTTTCCCGATTGGGAAACATTACCCTACGATGTTTTCTCGCCGTTGCCCGAAATTATTTCAGAGCGCTTGAAAACATTAGCGGTATTACCGGAAACTAAACGGGGTGCGCTGGTAGTTTCAGTGGCAACATTAATGCACCGGCTGGCTCCACGAGAACATGTTTTGGCTCATAGCTTCTTTATAGAAGTGGGGGGCGTATTTAATATGGAATTAAACCGAATTAAGCTGGAAAGTGTCGGTTATCAATGTGTTTCCCAAGTGTATCAACATGCTGAGTTTGCTGTACGAGGATCTATTATTGATTTATTTCCCATGGGCAGTACATTACCCTATCGAATTGAATTGATAGATGAAGATATTGAGTCTATTCGAACCTTTGATCCTGAAACGCAACGCTCATTAGATAAAATTGATACAGTGCAGCTGTTCCCGGCCAGAGAATTCCCCTTCACTGATGATGCGATAAAACATTTTCGTCAGGCATTTAGACATCAGTTTCCTGAAGTATCGTCTAAAAACATCTTGTATCTGGACGTTAGCAAGGGCATTACGCCGGGGGGGATTGAATATTACTTACCTCTATTTGTTGATAGCACGGAAACTTTATTTGATTATTTACCAGGCAATACCGCGTTAGTATTGTCTGAGACATATAACGCAGATGCAACATTATTTTATGACGAAGCAGAAGAGCGTTTTCAACAGCGGAAATATGATGTTGATAGACCGCTATTAGATCCTGCTCAGTTGTTTCTTAACGCGGATGAATTACAGCAAAAAGTTGATTTGTTTTCTCGCATTGTGCTATCAAAACAGGTAAGTAGTGTCTGTGATTTTACTTGTAATGTTTTGCCAGAATTAACGATAGATGATCGTTTAAAACAACCTGCAAAGCAATTATTAGATTTTTTAACGGGCTTTGCTGGAAAAGTGTTGTTTGTTGCTGAAACAGCCGGGCATAGAGAAGGATTAATTGACCGGCTTAAACCCTATAAAATACGCTTGAAACGAGTTCATTGTTGGCAGGAATTTTTAGATGAGGCGGAATCATCCTGTATTATTGTTGCACCGATGGATCATGGTTTATTGTTAGCAGATCCTGCGATTGCCATTATTACCGAAAGGCAGTTAAGCGGTGAGAAAGTTCAGCAACGCCGTCGACGACGTAAATCGGCCGCTAAAGAATTAGAAAATGTTTTTAATAATCTTAATGAATTAACCATAGGCTCGCCTGTCGTTCACCAGGAGCATGGCGTGGGGCGTTATTTAGGTTTGCAAACCATTGAGATTGGCGGCATTGAATCCGAGTTTTTAACCCTGGAATATGCCGGTGATGATAAGTTATATGTCCCTGTTTCTTCGCTGCAATTAATTGGCCGATACAGTGGGGCAAGTGCAGAAAGTGCGCCATTACATAAGTTAGGGAGTGATCGCTGGAGTAAAGCCAAGAAAAAAGCCATGGAACGGGCAAGGGATGTGGCAGCAGAATTACTGGATATACATGCGAAACGCGCCGCTAAACAAGGGCATGCTTTTAAAGTGGAGGATAGTGAATATTTAACATTTTCTGCCGCCTTTCCTTTTGAAGAAACGCCAGATCAACACACAGCGATTGACGCACTATATCAGGATATGCTAAGTCCACAGCCGATGGATAGAGTGATTTGTGGTGATGTCGGCTTTGGTAAAACTGAAGTGGCTATGCGTGCGGCTTTTGTTGCCGTGCAAAGTGGCAAGCAGGTGGCAGTGTTAGTCCCTACCACTTTATTGGCACAACAACATTATCAAAATTTTAGAGATCGTTTTGCAGACTGGCCGGTACGTGTTGAAGTGATGTCTCGATTTGTCACAGCAAAACAGCAAAAAAATATTGTTGCTGAATTAGCAAGCGGTCAGGTTGATATAGTGATCGGCACCCATAAACTGCTTTCCAAAGGGCTGAAATACAATGCCTTGGGGTTAGTGATTATTGATGAAGAACACCGTTTTGGTGTGCGTCAAAAAGAGCATTTCAAAAAATTACGTTATGACCTGGATTTATTAACCTTAACGGCAACGCCTATTCCAAGAACCTTGAATATGGCAATGGCCGGGTTAAGAGATATTTCTATTATTGCCAGTCCACCGCCTAATCGTCATCCTATTAAAACCTTTATTAGTGAATGGATTGATGCTCAAATTCAAGAGGCTTGTCAGCGTGAGATTAAACGCGGTGGACAGGTTTTCTTTTTGCATAATGATGTTAAAACCATGGACAAAATGGCGAGGGAAATTGAGAGGCTAGTCCCCGAAGCCCGAGTGAAAATTGCCCATGGGCAAATGGCAGAGCGTGAACTAGAGCAAATTATGCAGGATTTTTATCATCAACGCTTTAATCTATTATTAAGTACCACGATTATTGAAAGTGGCATTGATATACCCAGTGCCAATACGATTCTTATTAATCGTGCGGATAAATTAGGTTTGGCGCAACTGCATCAGTTGCGTGGACGGGTAGGGCGCTCACATCATCGTGCTTATGCATACCTTATCGTGCCACCTAAAGCATTGATGAGTAAAGATGCGATAAAACGCTTGGAAGCATTTGAACGATCCGGTGAGTTAGGTGCAGGGTTTATGCTGTCGTCCCATGATATGGAAATTCGAGGCGCGGGTGAATTATTAGGTGATGGGCAAAGTGGACAAATTCAGGAAATAGGTTTTACTTTATATACGGAGTTGCTAGAACGTGCCGTTGAGGCATTAAAGTCAGGTAAACATCCTGAGTTAGATGCGCCTATGGAAACAGGTCCAGAAGTGGACTTACAAGCACAGGCATTAATTCCTGAAGACTATTTACCCGATATTCATGCGCGATTGGTGTTGTATAAGCGTATTGCCAGTACCGAAACGTATAATGAGTTGCGCGAGTTAAAGGTTGAGATGATAGATCGTTTTGGATTATTACCCGATGCGGTTAATACGTTGTTTAGTATTACTGAATTAAAGCAAAAAGCATTGCCATTAGGGATAAAGAAAATTGATGCACATGCTGAGGGTGGACGGGTTATTTTTACGGCAACACCCGAGATAAACACGGAGCAGCTTATCCGGATGATACAAACACAATCGCAAACCTATCAGTTTGATGGTTCGGATAAATTAAGGTTTACCAGGAAATTTGAAAAAGTAGAGGAAAAGGTCGGGTTTTTAACCGGTTTGTTAAATGAATTAACCCCGTAATGTGTAGTTATACAGGATTAGCAACGTATATGAAAAAAAGAGCTGTTTTTATAGTATTGATTTTTAGTTTATTTTGCATGAATGTGTATGCCAGAGAGCGGACATACAAAATTGAGCTGGTTATTTTTACACAAGATATGCCAAATACCGAAATTTTTGATCAAACTGAGAGTCGAATAAAATGGCCTGGGACTATCGTCAACAGAGGCGCATACGAGAATGTAGATCCCAAGTACATGGGGTTACATGGTAGTTATGCGAAGCTGGCACGCGATCCGAATTATCAGCCATTAATGCATGTGGCATGGATTCAACGTGTTAAAGCGCATCGTTTAAGCACTGCTGTAAAAATTAGTAATACAGCAGGTACCATTAATGGTTTTTTCCGGATACAACGTGGAAACCTTGTGCATATGATTGCGGATATTGAATATTCTCCAGCATCGATTATTTATCGGTTAACTGAAAAACGCCGTTTTAAATTAAATGAGACGCATTATTTAGATCATCCAAAATTTGGTATTTTAGCTAGAATATCCCCTCTGGA
>CAYMPX010000172.1:3290-6132 GCA_964392135.1 uncultured Methylomarinum sp. | reverse complement strand
GAGAAGGCTAAAGCCTTCGCCCCAGTTTTATCGGTTATTTATGTTGCGTAGTACTTAGTCGCTCAGGTTAGGTTTTTTGCTACAAAAAAACCTAACCCGAAAAATATAATAGATTGATTGAGCCTCTTGCAAAATGATGGCTATGCCGTAGTTTAACCACTACATATTGTGTTTTATTCGCTTTTCAAACGACATGATGTGGTATTTTGCAAGAGACCCGATTATTAAAAATTTATTCCTTAAGTCAATGGCAGTTATGCGGGGCGCGGGGAAGCAGAAAAAAAACAGCATGTTAAAAATAGCCTTAGCGCAAATCAACTTATTCGTTGGTGGTGTCCATGCCAATCAACAAAAAATTATCCAGACAGCAATCACTGCCCGCGATAGATTAGCTGCCGATGTCATTGTATTTCCTGAGCTCACTATCACCGGCTATCCTCCAGAAGACTTATTGTTTCGTTCTGATTTTATTAAACAGGCGAACCTGGCAATACATGATATTGCTCAAGCGGTATCAGGCATTGATATTGTTTTAGGAACGCCTGAACAGCATAATGGACATTTATATAATAGTGCGGTTGTATTAAGAGAGGGACAGATACTGACGCGATATAAAAAAAATGTATTGCCTAACTTTGGTGTGTTTGATGAGCAGCGATATTTTACTGCGGCAGATGAAAGATGTTTATTTACCGTGAAAGGGCGTGCTATTGCCATTACAATTTGTGAAGATATCTGGCAACAAGGATTGATAGAGAGCAATAAACAAGCCGGTGCTGATTTAATTGTCACACTGAATGCCTCGCCTTTTCATGCCGGAAAAATTCACCAACGCGAACAGATTGTCTGCCAGCAAGCCAAAGCGGTAGATATTCCACTGGTTTATGTGAATACCGTGGGTGGACAAGATGAATTAATCTTTGATGGTGCCTCTTTTGTGGTTGATGCCCAAGGTGAGGTGGTTTTTAGAGCGGAAGAATTTTCAGAGCAGCTTTCTGTGGTTGAATTTGAGGGTAATACACCTGTTAAAAACACCTGCTCGCCTCTATACAACAAAATTTCCAGCGAATATAAGGCTCTGGTTTTAGGGGTTAAAGATTATGTCTGTAAAAATGGCTTTAAAGGTGTGTTACTGGGTCTGTCAGGGGGTATAGATTCGGCATTAGTGTTAGCCATTGCAGTCGATGCATTAGGTGCGGATCAAGTGAATGTGGTCTTAATGCCATCAAAATACACCCAGGATATGAGTAATGAAGATGCTATTCTGCAAGCAGAAACCTTAGGCGTTAAACATCATACCATTGCTATAGAACCTGCTGTAAGTGCATTTACAGAGATGTTAAGTGATGTGTTTGCTCGCACAAAAAAAGATACCACGGAAGAAAATATTCAAGCACGTTGTCGAGGGGTCTTGCTGATGGCAATGTCGAATAAACAAGGTAGATTATTACTCACCACAGGTAATAAAAGTGAAATGAGTGTCGGTTATGCTACTTTATATGGTGATATGGCGGGTGGCTTTGCACCGATAAAAGACGTGCCTAAATTATTAGCCTATCAATTAGCCGAATACAGAAACACCCTTTCACCCGTCATTCCTCAGCGGGTAATAACGCGTCCCCCTTCAGCAGAATTAGCTCCCAATCAAGTCGATGAAGATTCCTTACCGCCTTACTCGATATTAGACCCCATCCTGGAAATGTATGTGGAACATGATTTATCTGCACAAGATATCCAGGCAGCAGGGTATAAGCAAGAAGACATTAACAGGGCGATTTCATTAGTTGACAGCAATGAATATAAACGCAGACAAGCACCCCCTGGAATCAGGATTACCCCAAAAGCCTTTGGGCGAGATAGACGTTACCCGATTACGTCCGGGTATAGGGGAGGTATCGTTATCTGTAATAACGATTGAAAAAAACAACGCTGGATACCTTTTTAATTGTAGGTGTATACTTACAAAAGTATTTCTAACGAGAACTGTTTTCATTTTATTTGTGCTGTTAACGGGAGGAAATTTACATTAACCTTAAAATAGTTGTTTATTCAGTATGGATAATATCACTTCATCCCTTTCACAAAAAAGCATCATCTTATCGCCTAAATCAGGCATTATTTGTGGTATTAGTGTGGCTTATGTATTGTTTGGTTTTGTTGGTGATTTATTCACTGTACAAGCAAATAATCCAACCGCTATCTGGCCGGCATCGGGTATTGCGCTGGCATCCTGTTTAATTTGGGGGCGTAGCGCCTGTCTCGGGATTTTTATAGGTGCTTTCATTATTAATACCTGGTCTGGTTTTGATCTCAGTTCCTATCAATCAATAGGACAATCAACCTTAGTGGCATCAATCATTAGCTTTGGCGCAATGCTACAGGCATTAGCGGGGCGTTTCCTGATTATAAAATTGTGTGGTCAACAGAGTTTATTTCAATCCTCTCGTGAAATTTTCCTGTTGTTGGGTTTAGGTGGTATCGTCAGTTGCTTGATCAGCTCTACAATAGGTGTCAGTTGTCTGGTCTTTGTTGATGTTATTCCGGTTGAAGATTATTTAACGAATTGGTTAGTCTGGTGGCTAGGGGACAGCATCGGCGTTATTATTTTTACACCGCTGACGCTGGTTTTTTTTGCACAACCCAGGACGTATTGGCAATCGAAACTTTATTCTGTTGCGATGCCGCTATTTGTGGCATTGCTACTGCTTATGGTGGTTTTTAGCTATGCACGAGAACAAGAAAAAAAACTGCAAGTACTGCAGTTTGAACAATATGTTTTCAGCAAGCATAATGCAATTAAAACCCGGCTCAATCAGTATCAGGATATACTTTATTTTTTAAA
>CAYMPX010000172.1:0-3190 GCA_964392135.1 uncultured Methylomarinum sp. | reverse complement strand
ATAATGCAATTAAAACCCGGCTCAATCAGTATCAGGATATACTTTATTTTTTAAAAAGTTTTCTGACGCATTCGGATGTTGTGACGCGTACAGAGTTTGAGGCATTTACTCACAAGACGTTGTCTCAACAAAAGGATATTCAGGCTTTATTATGGATTCGTTATATTGCGGGTTCAGACAGGCAACAGTTTGAGCAAAAAATTAAAAATGAAGGGTTTGATGATTTTAAAATATTCAGTAAAAACAATAGGCTAAGTCCTTCTTTAGCTGAAGAAAAATATGCTGTTGTTACCTATATTGAACCTTTTGAAAGTAATAAGGATGTATTGGGTTTAAATATTTTATCGGATAAAAAGATCGGGGACACTTTATTAAAAGCCGCTTCAATAAAACAGATGGCTGTTACATCAAGGCTCGTGTTGATAGAAAATCAACAAAATCAGTTTAGATTTATTATTTACCTCCCTGTCTACAGGTATAGCCCAGAGGAGGATAAAAATGTGCTTACAGGGTTTGTGGCAAGTATTTTTTCTCTCGAAAATATGATTCGTACCACGCTATCTGATTTTGACAGTAAAAAGATTGCGTTTCAACTTTACGATCAATCGAATATAAATGAGCCGCAGTTGCTTTTTAGTCATCAACCTGAATCCAATATCAGGGGGCTCTCTAGTGATTTAAAACCATTAACCAATCAGCAAGAATTAGATATATTTGGTCGCCAATGGCAGCTGTATTTTTCAGCTTTTCCTGGGTATGAATATAGACATTGGGCTACCTGGATGGTGTTGTTAGGTGGGCTTTTTTTTACAGCGATGTTTACCGGATTTTTATTGATTTTATCAGGGCGAACCAGTTACATAAAACAGGTTGTTAATGATAAAACCAAGGATTTAGAACAAATCAATTATTTAGTCAATAAAACCAATCAAGCGCTGGTTGTTAGCAATAAGAAATTACTGGATAGTGAATTTCAATTTAGACAACTGGTACAAACACAATCGGCTATCGTATGGCGTTATGATTTAATCTCTGAACATATGACCTTTGTGAGTAATGAAGCAGAGAAATTACTGGGCTATTCGAATGATCAATGGTTTGAGAAAGGGTTTTGGCACAATCATATTCATGAAGATGATCGAGAACAGGCGTATGTGCATACTTTAAAGGCAGTGAGTCACCAGCAAAAATATGATTTTGAGTATCGAATGATAGCGAAATCAGGTCAGATCGTATGGGTTAAAGACATCGTTAATGTTATTGTTGAAAATGGTTTGGCAACAGAGCTGGTTGGGGTGATGATAGATATCAGTTTAGAAAAAAAAGCGGAACAACAAATGCGTTTAGCTGCCACTACGTTTGAAACGCTGGAAGGTATTACCATTACTGATGCCAATGCAGTGGTGTTAAAAGTGAATCAGGCTTTTACCCGAATCACCGGTTATAGCCAGGAAGAAAGCGTAGGGAAACATATGAATTTTTTAAAATCGGGTCTTCAGGATGCAGCATTTTATAACAGTATGTGGCAACAACTGATTAGCACCGGTAAATTTGAAGGAGAAATCTGGAATCGTAGAAAAAATGGTGAAATATTCCCGGAATGGATCACCATTAGCGCAGTGAAAGATAATAATAATGTTGTTACGCATTATGTAGGGATTTTTTCAGATATTACCGCTAAAAAAGCCTCTGAAGATGAGATTCGAAATTTAGCTTTTTATGACCCTTTAAGCAATCTACCCAATCGCCGTCTACTACTGGATCGTCTGCAATACGAAATCATAGAAGCCAAGCGATACCATCATTTTGGGGCAATTATTTTTTTAGATTTAGATTGTTTTAAGATATTAAATGATTCGCTTGGTCACCATATAGGGGATGAGTTGCTTATTCAAGTCGCTAACCGATTGAAATCAGTGTTAAGGGATGAAGATACCGCTTGCCGTTTAGGCGGCGATGAATTTGTTGTATTATTGCCCGCTCAGAGTAACAGTGCAGAAGAAGCGGCAGATAAGTCTATTAATGTCGCTGAAAAAATTAGAGTGCTAATTAATAAGCCGTATGTATTACACGATAACGAGCAAACATTTAGTACCAGTATTGGTGTGACTATCTTTCCCACGGATACTGAGCAAACCTCTGAAATCATCCAGCAGGCAGATACGGCAATGTATCTTTCAAAAGCCCGTGGCAAAAATCGTATCAGCTTTTATCATGCCAGTATGCAAAAAGCGGCTGATAAACGGTTATTACTGGAAAATGAATTAAGGCGCGCTATTAAGAAACAGCAATTTGTGTTGTTTTATCAACCCCAAGTGGATGCATCCGGTCATGTGATAAGTGCTGAAGCGTTAATTCGTTGGCTGCATCCAGAAAAAGGCTATATTTCTCCGGCTGATTTTATACCTGTGGCAGAAGAAACCAGTTTGATTTTGCCTATAGGCGACTGGGTACTGAATGAAGCGTGCCGACAAATAAGACGATGGCAGTTATCGGGTTTTACATTGGGACATGTTGCTATAAATGTCAGTGCACGGCAGTTTAAACAACCCGATTTCATTGAGCTAGTGAGCAATGCAATCACTGAAAATAATATTTCTGCAGAGCAATTAGTTATTGAGTTAACAGAAAGTATTGTTGCTGATGATATACACGACACCATTCAGAAAATGAATGCCTTAAAAGAATTGGGCATTAGAATATCAATTGATGACTTTGGAACAGGGTACTCCTCATTATCTTATCTTAAGCAATTACCTTTAGATCAATTGAAAATCGACCAAAGTTTTGTCAGAGACATTGGAATCGATGTAGAGAATGAAATTATTGTCGAAACGATCATTAATATGGCAAATAACCTGAAACTTAATGTGATTGCAGAAGGGGTGGAAACTGAAGCGCAAGCACTTTTTCTGGAGGAAAAAGGCTGTAATACCTATCAAGGGTATTATTTTGGACGCCCCATGCCTGGTAATAAGTTTATACTCAACGCAGGCTTGGATAAACTGGACTCTTAGGTTATAGGATGTGCCAGCGATAAGAAGACAGATTGTTCCTCTGTGATGGATGTCCTGTAAATACTGCGTTTTTGATTACTCATTTAAAACGGGACAGGTTTTTTCCTCCACGCTCCGGCGAGGGAATGCAGACCGAGCCAGATATAAGCACCGTATGCGTTCCCACCGAGGAC
>CAYMPX010000171.1:0-6138 GCA_964392135.1 uncultured Methylomarinum sp. | reverse complement strand
AAAGCTTTTACATATGCTAAAACACCAAGTGCTGATGAGAAAATCCCCTCTGTTTGATCCCTTTTGTATTCCAGTACTTTCTTATACAAAGTTCTCAAAACTTCGCATTCCCAAGGTTCTCCATTTTTTTGGTATATGTCAAGAATTGTATCTGTTTTAGGATGATGGTGTTGGTGATGATGAACAACATCTTTAACGAAGAAAAAAACCTGAGAACAGACTATATGCTCCAGTTCTCCGCTAGATTCACTTTCTGAGTTTTGATCTAATGTGGTTTTGTAAATGGATTTTAGATCGTTTATTTTAAAAATCCCATTTCGATCTAATTGAAATTTACTACAAACCAAGCTGTTTTTTTCAAGATGAGTAAGGAGAGGTGCTACATTTTTTTGATAAAAATTATCAATATTTGTTTGTTCGGATAATTTAGAAAATTCATTTAATTTGATGATTGCTTGATTAATTTGAGAGAAAACTTCATCCGCTTCCTTTTTGTCGTTGAAAGACTTTTTATGGAACAGATAAAGATCACCTTTTAGGGATTGGTCTTTAGATGAAAATGAATTGTCGCAATTTCCGATAAGTAGGCACCAAAAAGAAGCGTCTTGACCAAAGACCACTCTAGCCATTAATTTCTTAAATATTGGGCTTGAACTGTCTAATAAAGTTCTTTCTTGTAGACATATAATATAACGTTTGTTTTTGTTTGCTATATTTGATAAATCTGGAGTATTAGGGTGGTTAGTATTTCCTAAAATACTAAAAGACAATCTTCCACCAACAGTAGGTACCCAGCCTATATATTCAGACATGCTATTTATCTCTTCTGCAAAAAAAAAGCACCTTGAGGTGCTTTAATAATTAATTGAACAATTTAGATTACTTTAAAATACTGTTTATTGCTTCATCTGATAAAGTACCCTGTTCAGTTAATTTTCTTTTTCTTACATCAAAAACAAGTCCTGCGCCTACCTTGTGAGAACGCCTACCATCTTTAAATGTTGGAAGGTTTCCTTTTAGAGCGTTAAGAATTCCACCAGTTGCTTGCTGGTTTGATCTGTAATCAGCTTTGTTTGCAAAAATAATTTTAACGCCGCCTACAAATAAAACGATAGAAACAAAACTGAACCCTAAAACAATTAGCCATTTCACTAGCTCCATCATTTCCATCATTCCACGCACCATTTACTTGTTATTTTTATATTTTTGCTATAAGCAAAGCAAGCCGAGCATGTTACCCAAAATAGAAAGGTTACGCAAGGCAAATTGTATATATTCTTTTACCATGAACTAGCTAAAAATGCTAGTTGTTTGATGTTTATTTAAATTCTGCAATTGCGATCTATGTTTATTTCTTCGCATCAAATTTTACATTAAAGAGAGTCTGCTTTTGCTCTCTCTGATTCTAAAGAAGGAAAATTTATTTCTAGCTAAAAAGCGAGGGTATATCAGTTATTAAATAGTTCCGCCTATAATTACACTACCATTAACTATCTGTCAACAAAAGGCTTGAGTTCAATAAGCCCTAATAGAGATAATGTAGTTATTTCAGGATAGATGGATATATTAACTAAATATTTGAACGATAGCTCATGACAGATAGTAATCATTTCTATGAAAACTTATACTGTGTAGTGGTGTGGTGGATCAGTAAAAGTGAAGTGACTGCTTACTATAATATAGTCAAGTTCCTAAAGATTAATCTTCTTTGTGCAATAATTTATATACTGTTGATCTTCCAATACCCATTTGTTTAGAAATTTCGGTTGCCCCCAGACCTTGACCATGTAAATGCTTCAACTTTTTCCTGTCAACAGTAGGCTTTCGCCCAAATTTTACGCCTTTTTCTTTTGCATCTATTCGACCTTCATTCGTGCGTTCTAGAATTCGCTGTCGCTCTGCTTGAGCAACGGCAGATAAGATGGTGATAACCATTTTTCCCATACTACCTTCAGTACTAATACCGTCATCTAAAAAACGAAGAGAAACTCCCATATCATCAAATTTTTTAATTAACTGAATCATATCAATCGTATCTCTGCCTAGCCGATCTAGTTTTTTAACTAATATTGCATCACCTTCTTCAACTTTAATTTGTAGTAGATGTAAGCCTTCTCTGTCCATATGACTACCAGACGCTTTGTCAGCAAAAATACGATTTTCCTTAACACCAGCTTCTTTAAGTGAATTAATTTGTATATCTAAAGATTGTTGGCTGGTAGATACCCGAGCATAACCAAAAAGTCTCATTGCAAACGTCTCTTAAATCGATTAATAGAAACTATAGTCTATCATGTAAACACTTACGATTTAATAGACACTTTTTTGGTATTTATTTTAATGTCTACTAACTTATGATATAAAAGACGGATTGGTTGATGGTTTATTGCTAATATTTTTAATATCGGATATTGAAGCTGTTATGGTAAATGATCATGAAGATGCATATATTTACGTATTGCATCGAATGAAGTCTCTTGAATTCAGGTCTGCTGCCGTGCTTTTTCTAGCATAGTATGGAAGTATCTACGCCGAGGTCAATCGCTATAGACTCTGTTTTTTGTTGTATATCGCAATGGTTTGTTTATTCATTCCAAGTAAATATTCGAATTACAACTCACACAACTGCTCAAGCTTTCTTATGTGCCCCATTTTAAAAATACCAATTTCAACCATAGCAACAATTGTTTCACCTACACTTAAGCTCAACTGTTTATCATGAATGTATTGATTAATCAGAATATCATAGAGATAAATATGTTCACCAAAAAGAGTAGTGTCGTTTAATTCTTGCCCGCCATCCATATTACCAACACCAGCGTTTGATAAATCACCACCCTCCCTGATTGCAAGCATAATTGCAATACGTGACAATATATTGGGTGTTAGACCTGTTTTGGTTTTTAAAAAACGAAGTTTATCGGTCGCTTTTTTAGATAGTTTAATTCGATTAGGGATCATTTATGCCGTCTCCGCTGGTTGCCAAAAATAGCCACTTTCTATATTACTGGAGCCATTGGCTCCATCATAATCAAGCATGATTTTATGCGATATATGTTCATCTAAGGATGCCAGATATGTTTTACCGATTTCTGTATCTGTTGAAAGAATAATGACCTGATGACTTGCACTAGGGAAATAATTTTCAACTAATTTTTTACGATGTTTTGAATCAAGTCGTCCTAGAGGTGTATCAATAATAATAGGCAGTTTTCGGCCCGATGTTTTGGCTAATGCATCAAGCATGGCAATTGCATATATTTGGCGTTCACCTGCTGATAGGCTTTCTTTAGGTATCTCATTGCCAAAATCATTAAGCAAGGTGACTGAAAATGTATGTGGTTCAATTTTAGCATTAATATTGGTATCGTCTTTTCTAGCTAAATTCTTGAATGATTGAGCAAACTCGGATTCAACATTTTTAATTTTATTAACTGCAATACGTTTCGCAAACTCAGTTAATGCGGCTTTTGCTTTATGGGCATAATCTAAGGCTCTATTACTTTCATCAGAATCAACAAACTGATTATGTAATTTATCTAAAGCCCTTGCTGTATCAATTGCTTCACGTAAGCCATCTTTCATTTTTTCTTTTTGCTGAGCTAATTGTATAGCTAATTCTGATTTTATTGCTTGTGCTTCATTAAGTTCTTTTAGTCGTAGAGAAAGTAAATCTTGTTCAGGTGCTCTTGCAATATTGACACATGAGGAATCAATTCTTTCATTAAGTGATTTAAGCTTTTTGGCTAATTTATTTACTTTTGGTTGTTGATGATTAATTGCATCTAACGCAGCAGATTCGATTTTCTTATGTAATGACTGAGAAACATCATGAATGATATTGTCATTTCCTTGCGGAGCAAGTATTTCAGAAAACTCAATATCCATTTCTTTTTTTATAGAAGCAAAGACAGGTTGCTCAACAACAGCAAGTAGTCTTTTTTCAAGAGAAGAAATATGTTTTGATAATGTTTTAGCTATATTTTTATTTTGTTTTGATTTTTCTTCATTTTCTAATTGTTGTAGGCAATGGTTGACAAAATTGGGTGCAATAGAAAAAGGAAAGCTGCCAGAAATACTTTCTCTTAATTGAGATTGCAGCATGTCTTTTTCTGCATTGTAAGATGAAAGTTTCTTTATTTCTTCTTCCCTTGATGCTGCCCATGCACCACCTTGGGCATTTAAATTATTGGTTAATTGATCAATTTGTTTAGAGGCATGAGTCACACAAATTTTAATTGACTCATAATTGACCTGTTCAGCATCAATAGCCTGTTCCTTTATATCTAAAGCTTGTTCAAGGGTATTGATTTTAGATTTAATATCATCAGATAGCTGTTGTTTATTTTGCTTGCGAATAAATATATTGAGATCTGCAATTAATTTTTCTATTAAGTCCAAACCTATCAGTTTTTTAACTGATTCGCCTAGCGCATTACCTTCAGTATCTTCAGCTAACTGTGCAATTTTTTCACCGTCAAAAAAGAATAAATCAGAGACACCAATGGGGATTAACTCATTTAAAAACCCTTGTGCTTGCTCATAACTTAAATTATTAATTGGGAGGCCATCTTGTGATATTTTTAAAGATTCAGTGACTTTACTTCCCGTTACAGTCCATGAGCGTTTAACATGGTAATGACTAATTACACCTAAGTTGGCATAACTGAATACTAACTCAACAGACGCATTGTTGGCTTTAATCCCCGTCACTTTTGAATTGTGTACTGAATCAGCCAAGAACTGATGATAATTTTTTATAGTCGTACCAATGCCTAAGGATTGTCGACCATATAAAGCTAAACGAATAGCGGTAAGTGTTGTTGTTTTACCCGCACCATTTAAACCACCAAATAAAATAATAGGGGGGTGTTGTCCATCACGAGACACAGGCGCTAAAGAAAATTCATGAGTTCCTTTAAATACTCTAAAGTTGATCACTTTTAATGACTCTAAAATCATTAGCTTAAATCCTCATAACGCTGTTTTAAATCAGCTAACTTATCTTGGTAAATATTTTTCATTTCAGGAGCTGTGTTTCTCTTGTTAATATCCTCCAAAGTCCCCCAATCTTGTTTTAGTACTGTTTCAATCTTACTTAAAATGCCTGTTCTGCGACTTAAACCTGTCACAGCCAGTTCAAGATCAATTAATTTCATCACCATTTCGGCAGGAGCGCCATACTCTAGTTCAATGTCTTTTAATAATATGGCATCGGGTTCAGTAAAAGCACCCGCATCATTTTCTACCCAATTGAGATCTTTTTCATAAACAGAGTGATAAATTGCTGGTAAAGAGTCTGCCCAATCTGGTTCATTGGGATCACGTAACCAAAATTGACGGATTTGTTGAAGTTCATCTTTCTGGATTAACTCAATTTTCCGTCCTGAATTACAAATATCTTTTTCAATTTTTAATAACTGTTTTAACCACTTTTTTCTAATAGACATCCAGTAAGGGCCAGGTATATGTTTGGCTTGGGTATTATTTTCTTCTGTAATCTCTCCTTTGATATAACTGACTTTACCAATTCGTCTTTTATAGTTTCTATAAGTCGTTTTATTCTCAGGTAATGTTGAAAAATGTAGTTCGTTTCTAAAATCTAAAATAGGTTGCATCCATGTTTCACCTGTTTGAATTAAGCCTTCAATGGCTTTATCTTTAGTAACTACTGTACAAGTCCAACAACCAAAACGGGAGTTACCGCAGGATGGGGTGCTAGTATCAATAACAAGAGGACATTCACCTGCGTTTGAGCCCTTATATAATTCAAATAATTGTCGATTTGTACCTTCCCATGGGCAAGGTGCGCTCATTAAATATTCCCACACTTCATCTGCTGACCAAGTAGCAATGGGCATATAAGTGAACGCATTAGGCAGGGACGTATGTCTGGATAATAGGGAGCCTTCAATTTGATGGTTTGCAATTACTTGAGCTCTTGATGAGCTTTCTAAAGAGCGCGAACCTAAAATCACCACAACCTCACCAAATGAAGCGACTTTATCTAAAATAAACTCACTGACAGGGTTTATTTTCATTCGTTCTGTACACCACCTAAATGTTTGTGTGGGAGCAGGATATCCACGTCCCAATAAATTAACCCAAAAAGTTTGGTCAGGTTTGGGTCTGACAGGG
>CAYMPX010000170.1:0-6169 GCA_964392135.1 uncultured Methylomarinum sp. | reverse complement strand
GATCGCGCGAAGTATACAGTTACTTTTTGCTTAAAAACTGTCTTTACGATGTTTTAAAGCTATTTTTGATGCTAACAAACATCTCTTTAATTCCACCAAACAATGACATAAAATCGAAAGGCTTTCTTAGCATAACCATCAACCTTATTGCAGCAACAACAAAAAATGGCACAATAAAAGGAAGAAGTTCAAAAATAATACCAATAATAGTTCCGCCAGTTCCTGACTGTAACCCTGCAGTATCACTGTTATCTCTTGAATTAAGTCCACCGGCACTGTCATATTCACTACTCACATCACCATCAAAAGTCTCAATAATCATGATATTAAAGTATATCATTGTGATCTGAACACCCAGATATACAATAAAACTGCCCGCCACCCAATATAACGTATTCCCCGTCTTTTCCTGAACCGCTGTTCTATAAATCCATATAGCTATCAAAATTGATATCAATCCACCAAAAACCATCTCATTTTCCCCTTAATTATTTTATTTTTTATTATCAACGAAAGACACCAAAACCATGATTACCCTATCGATAGGGATTGAGTCATCATATAAATTAGTACCCTGACGTCTTTACCTAAACAGCAACAGATCTATTCTACCAAACATACAAAGCCTACAAACAGCTCTTCGAGCTATTTTATCAAAAACATTCTAATTGTCATCTTCTAGCACTCTTAAGTAAAACAAAACTTACAAACAATCCACTTTGCTCCACCCTCTGTTTGCCTATATTACCCATATTTATAACACATAGCAATTTATAGCCTCTCTTATCGACAAGACCTTTATGCAGCTTAAATCCCGACATAACTACCCCGTAACGCTCAGCCAAACTCAAAAGTATCTACCAGTATTAGCAGATATTAAATTCAAAAATATTGCTTCGTCATTCTTGCGTGCACTTTTAGTAGCCCCCATGGAATGTCACCCCCCCCCTGCTGTATTATAGATACATTGTATCTACATTATGTAACAATGACTTAGCATTTATACCTAACCAGTAAACACCACCCGTTTTTAATAAAAGTCACACAATAAAGCCTTATTCCAGGGACAAATAAAACACCTAAATACATATTTATCTTGACTTTAGATTCTTCTAAAGTAACATAGGCGGTTCGAATGCCAGAGACATGGCAGTTTTATTTATTCAAAACTAACTTAAAGGTAGGACACTCATGGGTGCGATCTTAGACATAACAGAATTGTTAAAAGAACCAGCAGGTATGGTTGGTGCTGTAGTTGTTATAGCAGCTGGCTACTTCTTCGTAAAATGGGTTTTCAAAGAACCTGAAGACGAAGAATAAGCTATTAGCTATTTTCTGACTAGTAAAAGCCGTATCAGGTTTACCTGATACGGCTTTTGTCATTTTAAGCCCTTGGTAACAACACATCCCGATTATTTCCCTTATAATCTACAAGCCTTTTACAACTGCCCCCTTCTAAATAATGTATTTTCTACTCCGCTCAACTATCTCCCGCCTTTATCATACAAAATCTCCAGCTACAGGCGTTGGAATTTTCCGCATCCTCTTCGGACTTGTTACCTTACAGGAAATCTGCTTTCTACTTTATTTTAATCATTTGATATTTGACCCTATCCCTTATATGGATGTTGAGTTTCCAATGATCCCCTTCTTTTTATGTCTCTGGGCTGTTGTCGCCAGTTTTATCACTATTGGCTATCGTAGCCAACACTCAATTATAGCCAACTACATTTTTTGGATTGTGTTTGTTAACTTCACTCCCATGCAGCGTGACTTTGACGGCGGTTTTGATTTATTTATGATTGGTGCAAATCTGTTTATGATTTTCATGCCTATCGAAAAAGCATTCTCAATCGATAACTTAAGAAACAAACTGAAAACGCCATTTAAACACTATTCTCAATACCCAAAACAAGAAATATCTATTCTTGCGTACTATATCCCTGTCGTTATTTGCCTCGGTTTTCTCTACTTCGACTCAGCTATCCATAAAATGTTTGCCGAACATTGGCGAAATGGCTTAGGTGCATGGCTTCCGTCATCAATGCCTTATTATATTTCTAGCATAGATATGAGCTGGCTACTCAACAATGAAATATTACAAAAAACAATCGGCTATACCATCCTGGTATTCCAATTTACTTTTGTCTTTTTATTCCCTGTTCGCCAATTAAGACCTTTATATTTTTTAATTGGATTTGGATTACATTTAGGCATTACCGTTACTTTTAACATCTATCCTTTCGGGGTGGGAATGCTGATTTTTTACACTCTCGTTGCGCCCTTCTCCTGGTATAGAACAGCAGGCGCTTTTCTCTCCGCAAAATCGCCCCTGTTAACCGTATTTTATGATGCAGAATGCCCTCTTTGCTCACGCACAATTTTAACCTTCAACCATTTCGATATTTTTAATTGCATCGATTTTAAAAGCATGCAATCTTACGCAAAAAGCACACCTGCACTTGACGGCATCAGTCAATCCAGACTACTAACCGACCTATACGCAGTCGATAAAGACAACCATTTATACCAAGGCGTTAATACTTACGCACATATCCTGATCAAAATGCGTTACCTTGCTTTTGCCGGTTATATTCTTAAAGCACCTGGTATTTACCAATTTGCCTGCAAAATCTACAGAAACATTGCTGATTCACGCACACGCATTACATGCGACACCAGCTGCACAACACCTATCAATACAAGTAATACCACCCCCTCTTTATACGATAAAATTTTCACCCCCCAGTCAACAAAAACAGCTAAACGCAACATTCATCGCATTAGCAAAATCCTTTTTATCCTTGCTCTTTTTCAAATCAATAGCAGCATTCACTATGGCATAATTTACAGATTAGGCTTAGACACTAAAACCACTGCCATAAGTAGCCTCACCGCAGGTTTAAGCAATACCATTATTCTTTTTTCTAACGCCTTTATTGGTATTACGCCTCACGCCCTTTATTTACACGATCATTTTGAAGGCTACAATCACTTACTCGCTATCACTTATATCGACCAACAAGGAAATGAGCAATGGCTCCCCTTTGTAACCCCTGAGGGTCGGTTAGAATCACCTAATTGGGGAAGAGTGCATTCCATGTGGGCTAATATTGCTGTAACGCCCAACATAGACAACCAGCGTTTATCAAAGTTTATTATGAAAACAACTGCCTTCTGGGGGATTAAATCTGGCTTGGATTTAGATACAACACGCTTCAATATTAAACTAAAAAAAATATCCGCGCCTTCATACTGGGTGCATGATCTACTTGCATCCAACTTGTCAGGTCACTGGATAAATATTGGTAGTGCCACTTGGCATAATAAAACCATAAAAGTAAACCTGCCTGACAATATAAATTCAATATAAATTGAAGATCTACCCCATAGAATAATGAGTGTTAACGCTATGTTTAGCCCAGACCCACTGACAACAACTACAGTAGAAAGCATAATATTTATGTGATGTTTTAGACTATAGTGAATTTTATTATTGCATCCAATTATCCTCCATGGTATAAATTACTCGTGCTTTATAAAAGTACATATAATTATAAAAATCTTTGGAGGAAATAATAATGAAAAAAGTATTATCAGTATTAGCTATGTCTTTAATGATCGTTGGTTTAACTGGCTGCATGGACGACCCAGATGATTCAAAACAAAGAATGAAATCTAGCTCTACTTCTTCTATCCAGTTGTAAGTTTTACTCTATATTAGAGGCTCATCCTTGGGTCTCTTTTATTTACCAGTCCTTCCACTAACAAATTCATTAAACTCGATGTTCCAGTTTTTAATTGTTGCTTTTCAGGAAGTCAACAAAACAAGATGATAGAGAGGGAATAGCTTTCTATAGGCATTGATATTTGTGATAATCTAATTAATGCTATCCCTCTAGTTTTCAGCACTTCCTAAAATCAAGCTAAAAAAACTGGAACATCGAATTAAAGCAATCGTTTAATTTCACCCCCTTCCATATACAAATAAACCTCGCCACAAAGAAAATCAGGCACAATAAACCCATCAAAAACAACCCCACAAGCTGACTTGGCTTTTTGTCCTGTTTCTACGCAGAGAAAATAGCTCCTTAGCCAACTGAAAGAGCAAAGCATTTATGTAAAAGCCTCACCAGACAGGTATAAATGAATGGATCAGCAAAAGGTTGTAAAGGAATTCCCGCTAATCTTGTTATTATCAGTGATGATGCAAGACACAAAATATATTTAATCATGAACTCGCAGCATTCATGCAGAACGTGTTATCAATCCTCTCATCCCATTCCCAATAAGGGTCACAGCAAAGCGGTCGATAATTCACGCGACTAACTGTGATAACCCAAAAGGGCTATCAACTTAAGACGGGACAGTTTCCATAACCCCCCAATCATTTTATTTCACACGTTATTCCCGCAATATTTTATCGGGAATCTATTTTTAGTTGATGTGGATTCCTGCCAAGAGAGAATGCAGGAATGACATAGTAGCGCAGTTAATATCTGAATTTAAGGAAACTATGGGGCTCTCGTTAGGTGGAATTTAGAATTTCACTCGATACTTATTTACTGGTGTCCCATCTTAAGTTGGTAGCCTGTTATTACTCCTGATTAGTGTATATGTGGCGATAACACTTATTAAGCAGCCTAATGGTTCGCAGGGCTATGAGCCATAGCCTACGAACACCCAACATCCATAGGTCGTGGTTATAATGTTTAATATAACGATGTAAAATCATACTAAACCCCGTCTATTTTGAAAACCATCGTTTAATGAGTAGTTAAAAAATTAGTACTGTCACTATTTAGACTGGAGTTCAAACCTTGGTTTGTCTTGAAGCCCTTTTTTATTTCTTGCATAGGTATGGGTGGTACTCTGATGAAAATCAGAGTACCACCACAATCTTCGCTACGAACTTCCTCAACTTAGGCTACTATCTGATGTGTTAAGTTTCATTTGCGTATTTAAAAAAACAACCCTTAATTACCGCTCTATTTGAATACTTTTAGCCCAGCACCATAACCCCATCAAATACCCTTACTTTCCTGCAAGCATAAAAAAACCCCCACCACCCGAAGGCGATGAGGGTCTTTATCCCAAATCTAAAAACCAGGTTCTTAGATTTTATTCATTAGATGAAAGATGGGATTAATGGAGCATCAACCTTAACCATTTGACGGTTACCATCTTCGTCGAAGAAGAATAGTAATCCAGCAAAACGGCTGTCTGGATCATAGATCAAGTCAGCTAAACGGTAAACTTCCCATGCAGCGTCAGAAGCTGTTACTTCAACAGTTCTAGTCTCACCTGGAGCTAGAGGGCTATTATCAGAAACAGTTAAACCTTCTTCTGCTAACAAGTCATCAGGATAACCTGTTTCATCTTCATAAACAGCAGCATCTAAGAAACGTACAGAAGCTGTCATGAATTCGCCTAACTGAACCGCCGCATCACCATTATTAGTGATGGTCAAGGTCATTTGCATAGCACGACCTGGAACACGGTAAGTAGCGTCTTCAACTTTAACAGCAACAGTTGGAGTTTCCATTTCAATGGGTTGAATGCCACGCATTAAACCAGCTTGAAGTGGTGTTGTTACAGGATATTTCTCATTAGTAGATCCCATAGAAGCTGCGATAATAACAACAGTTGCTACAGCAAAAGCCATACCAACTTTTTTATCAGTCGCTGAAATTAAAGTATTAGCTTTACCATCAATAACTGCAATGCTACGAGGAATAAACATTGGACGTTTAACCCAGAACAACAACCAAGCTAAACCAATTGCGTACCAAAAAGCATGCCAGAAATAAATGTTATCTAAAGCATAGTCTTCTAGGTCAATAGTTTCACCAGTCAATGTTACGATTGGATTAACAAAAGTTCCCATAGAACCAGTAATAGTTACCCATTTACCTGGACCAATGATTGGACCACCGCCTTCAACGTTCATCATAGTGTGAACGTGCCAGTCACCTGGACGACGTGCTTTTAACAATACTTTGAATTCATAAGTATCACCCAGTTCCAGTGTAACTGAACGTGGAACCAACTGACCACCAATCCAAGAACCCGCACGAATGAATACAGGACCTGGAATACCGATGTTCAGGAATGATACTTCTGGTTTATCAACAGTTTCAGGCCATCCAGCGAAAACGTGGAATTTACC
>CAYMPX010000169.1:0-6180 GCA_964392135.1 uncultured Methylomarinum sp. | reverse complement strand
AAAAAGGCTTGGCAGTACACGAACAATTTCGTCACGAACCGTTAATAACCACGTCGTTTGCCCCACATGCACCTTATACGGTTTCAGATGCTCCCCTGGCGAAAGCCCGTACTTTTGCCGATGAGCTTGAATTACCAATACACATGCATGTTCACGAGACTGCACATGAAGTGCAAGAACAACAAAAAAACACCCGACAAACCCCCTTACAACGCCTGCATAAACTGGGATTACTTAGCCCTTCATTTATGGCTGTACACATGACACAATTATCTGATGATGATATTCGTCTAGTCGCAGAAACAGGGGTGCATATTATTCATTGTCCAGAATCCAACCTGAAACTTGCCAGTGGCTTTTGTCCTGTTGCAAAATGTCTAAATGCCGGCATTAATGTGGCATTAGGAACGGACAGTGCCGCCAGTAATAATGATTTAGACATGTTTGGAGAAATGCGTACTGCGGCTTTACTAGCCAAAGGGGTTGCCGGGGATTCAAGTGCCGTTTCAGCAATGACGGCCATTAAAATGGCGACTATCAATGGGGCTAAAGCCTTGGGAATTGAAAGTGTCACAGGGTCTTTATCTATAGGTAAAGCCGCTGATGTGATTGCTGTTAACCTGGATCAGTTAGAAACCCAACCCTTATATGACCCTGTTTCTCATATTGTATATGCCGCTAGCCGCCAACAAGTCACTGATGTTTGGGTGGCAGGAAAACAATTATTAAAACAACGCCAACTAACCACTATTAACATTGATGATTTAAAAATAAAAATAATCGAATGGCAACAACGGCTAAAATCCACATAACGTATAATGTCGCCCGTTGTCTAACCGTTATTATTAATTAGTTTTAATTTTAATACATAAATTCGTCGATCATCTGCATGCAAAACCTCAAAACGGAATTGATCATATACTAATTTATCACCTTTTTTTGACCTAACACCTAACTGATGAACAATGAATCCCCCTATTGTTTCATGCTCATCATCTTTCAAATTTGCTGAAAAATACGCATTAAATTCGTCAATAGGCGTTAAGGCTTGTAAGGTGTATTTTTTATCATTATTTTTCTGAATATAGGCTTCTTCCTGAGCATTTGTATCATGTTCATCCTCAATTTCACCGACAATTTGCTCTAACACATCTTCAATGGTAACGAGACCTGCCGCCATACCATATTCATCAACAACAATCGCCATATGATGACGTTCCGTTCTAAACTCCCTTAATAACACATTGAGTCGCTTACTTTCAGGCACCACACTAACGGGTCGCATCACCTCTTCAACTGTCTGTTTCTTATTCTCAAAAGCATAAGACAGCAAATCTTTCGCGAGTAAAACCCCAACGACTTTACTGCGATCATCTTCTATAACAGGCATCCTTGAGTGACCCATTTCCAAGAACAATGGGAAAACAGCCTCTAATTCAGCCTCTTTTGGCACAACATTCATTTGCACACGCGGAACCATAATATCTCTGACCCGCATTTTAGAAAATTGTAATATAGCTTCAATCATAGACAACGCTTCTGCATCCAGCAAACGCTTTTTTCTCGCATCTTTCAAAATGTCTAATAGATCTTCCTGGTCTTGTGGTTCCCCAGACAGAAACTGACCAATTCGATCAATTAAACTTTTCTGTTGGGGCTGGCTACCTCTACCTGGGGGTTTCTCGTCACTCATTTGTTACTTTTATCCTCATAGGGGTTATCTATTTTTATTATTTTTAAAATTTTAATTTCTAATGCTTCCATTTCTTCTGCTTCTTTATCATCACTATGATCATAGCCTAACAAATGGAGTACACCATGGACAATCATATGCGCCCAATGATGCTCTAATATTTTATTTTGCTGTTGTATCTCTCTTTCCACCACAGGCGCACAAATCAACAGATCACCCAACAAATGACTTTCAATACCTTCCGGTGCATCAAAAGGAAAACTTAATATATTGGTTGATCCTTTTTTATTACGATATTGTTGATTGAATTGTGTCATCTCATCTTCATCAATCAGCCGAATAACCAGCTCTGAATCTTGCGAATCATCTTTTAATACCGCATCAACCCAGTATTGAAATTGATCTTGTGAGGGCAGTTTGTTTGATTTTGAGATTACCTGAAAATCCAAAATATTCATATCACCCCTGTTTCTTCTCGTAACGTTCGTAAGCCAATACAATACGCTGAACCAATGGATGTCTCACCACATCCTTAACCCCAAAGAAGGTGAAACTAATGCCATCAACGTCTTTCAGCACTTCCAATACCCGCTTCAACCCTGACATTTTTTCATTAGGTAAATCAATCTGTGTCACATCACCTGTTATAACGGCAGTTGAGCCGAATCCAACACGCGTCAAAAACATTTTTATCTGTTCCGTTGTGGTGTTTTGAGCCTCATCTAGAATAATAAAAGAATCATTCAATGTTCTTCCACGCATAAAAGCTAATGGAGCAACCTCAATTACACCCTTTTCAAGCATTTTTTCTGCCCGTTCAAACCCGAGCATTTCATAAAGCGCATCATATAAAGGACGTAAATAAGGATCAACCTTTTGTGCCAAATCGCCAGGTAAAAAGCCTAATTTTTCACCTGCTTCTACTGCCGGTCTGACCAAAATAATACGTCTCACTTTTTCTGTCTGTAATGCTTCAACCGCACAAGCAACGGCTAAATAGGTTTTCCCGGTTCCCGCAGGCCCAACACCAAAATTAATATCATGATTCAGAATTTTTTTTAAATAATTTTGCTGATTCTGACCTCGACCTTTAATGATACCGCGCCTGGTTTTTATAAATACGGTGTCGGCTGGATCTGAGGTGGCGGATTCTAATAACTGTTCAACGCTGGCATCTTGCATAGATAAATGAATATGTTCTGGAGTTAAAATATCATTGTCTGTTGCACCGTATGATTTTTGCAGGATCGCACAGGTAGCATTAACTGCATCAACCAACCCGGTCACTTTGAATTGGTTGCCACGATTAGCAATGTCAACCTGCAGGCGTTGTTCAATTTGACGTAAATGCACATCAAATTGTCCACACAAACTGGATAAACGACGGTTATCAGCCGGTAATAAGCTGATTTCTTTAGAAACGGTTAAATTTGACAAGGTGCTATGACTACTTATTTAGAATTTCATCAATAGAAGATTCTACTAAACGCCCTCTTAAGGAGTTAGGTAAGGCTTCCGTAATCAATATATCAACAAACTGCCCGGCTAAACGCGGATGAGCCGTAAAATTAACCACACGATTATTCTCTGTTCTGCCTGTAACCTGTAGCGGATTTTTTTTTGAAACCCCTTCTACCAATACTGTTTGAACGGTATCAACCATACGGTTTGAAACATCCACGGTCCTTTCATCCAGTTTCGCTTTTAATATTTTAAGGCGTGCTTTTTTAATATCTTCCGAAGTTTCATCAGCAAGTTCCGCTGCAGGTGTTCCTGGACGCGCACTGTAAACAAAGCTATAAGAAAAATCAAAGCCAACTTGCTCTATCAAAGACAAGGTCTCTTCAAATTCCTGTTCTGTTTCACCAGGAAAACCAATAATAAAATCAGAAGATAAACTAATATTTGGACGAACAGCTTTCATTTTATCCATAATCTCAAGGTATTCCGCTCGCGTATAACCTCGTTTCATTTGTGCTAATACATTATCACTTCCACTTTGTACAGGAAGATGTAAATGATTGACTAATGCAGGAATTTCGGCAAATGCCTCGATAATATCATCAGTAAATTCAGCGGGGTGCGAGGTGGTAAAACGAATTCTATCTATACCTTCAACCGAATTAACATAATGTAACAACAATGAAAATTCAGCAATATCTCCGCCGTCCATTTCACCACGATAGGCATTCACATTTTGCCCGAGCAAATTAATTTCTCTCACGCCTTGCGCAGCTAATGCAGAAATTTCATCAATGACATCTTGAAGAGGTCGACTGATTTCTTCACCTCGAGTATAAGGTACAACACAAAATGTACAATATTTACTGCAACCTTCCATAATAGAAACAAAAGCCTTTGGACCTTCTGCACGTGGCTCAGGCAAGGCATCAAACTTTTCTATTTCGGGAAATGAAATATCAACAACACGTTTATGCGTTGAACGTGCTTTATTTAATAATTCAGGTAAACGATGTAAGGTCTGTGGGCCAAAGACAATATCAACATAAGGCGCTCGCTTTTGAATTGCTGCCCCTTCTTGACTTGCCACACAACCACCGACCCCAATGATAATATCAGGTCTTTTGTTTTTTATTTTTCGCCATCGACCTATGGCAGAAAATACTTTTTCTTGCGCTTTTTCTCTAATAGAGCAGGTGTTTAAAAGCAACACATCCGCTTCTTCCGGGGTTTCGGTCATTTCCATGCCGTGAGAAGCTTGTAGTACATCCCGCATTTTATCGGAATCGTACTCGTTCATTTGACAGCCGTTAGTCTGTATGTATAATTTTTGCGCCATATTCGTTTGTAGATACTCCAACTAATCTACTTTTAAAAATATTCAACCTGATAGTTGAAATTAAAAATGGCATACATTATACCTCGAATAGCCAGCAACAACCTACTTTCAAAATTCAATTATTTAGAATGTCTTTTATAGCATCGTTTTCGTTCGGCAACATTTTTTAAAAATTGTTGCCGAGTAAGGTCATCAACCAATGTCCACTGGGTAATTTCAGTCATTGAACGAAAACAGCCCAGACAAATATCATCACTATCCAGACAGCAATTTCTGACACAAGGTGACTTTGTTTCTAGACATCCCTTTTTATTAACAGCCATTTTTCAGCATCTCTTATAGATTTATCTTAGTCCTGAAATAACGCGGAGTATAATAGCATAAGCGTCATTTTCATTACGGATTCAGCTCAATAGAAAAATATTTTATTCAGGCAAAAAAAAACCTCTCATTGCTTACCAGCAATGAGAGGTTAAAAAATCAAGCAGAATATATGAGGAGGTTCTGCCCGTAATACAACACTAAAAATGAAATATTAAAAGCGTGTAGCAAACAAAGCACGTTGCTTGTTTACTCACTTAAACAATGTCTAAATTAGCTTGATGACTACTATACAGCTAAAAAAATTGTTTACAATACGTTGATTATAAAATACATTGTTTCATAATAAGAAATAATTGCCAGTAACTTTGTAAAACCGCATAGTCTGGTAACACTCACAGGGTATTAAATGGATAAATTAACAAGCATGAATGTTTTTGTTCGCGTAGCGAAAGCGGGCAGCTTTGCTGGAGCAGCAAGAGATCTTGGCATTTCCAGAGCAATGGCAACAAAACATATCATGCATCTGGAAAGTAAACTGGACACACGGCTATTTAATAGAACCACAAGAAGCTTAAGCCTAACCGAAGTAGGCGCTTCCTACCTGGAAAGATGCCAACAAGTCTTGCTTGATGTGGATGAAATGGAAGCGGCTGTCACTCATCTACAATCTGAACCCAGGGGCGTATTAAAAATAAGTGCACCGCCTGTTATTGGTGCTACACACATCGCACCAGCCCTTGCCGAATTTCTTAAAGAAAATGATGATTTATCAGTAGAAATGATTCTTAAAGGCAGTCACGTAGATCTAATAGATGAAGGCGTTGATATTGCTATTTTTTTAGGCAAATTACAGGACACCAGTTTAGTCGCGAGAAAACTCGCCAGCTCATCCTTAGTTGTCTGCGGCGCCCCTGCTTATTTTAAAAAGCATGGAATTCCAGAAGAACCAGAGGATTTAGTCGATCATAGTTGTTTAGTTAACTGGGCCATGCCTCCAAGAGACAGATGGAAGTTTAGAGGTATTTTGGGGGATAGAGAAGTAAAAGTCACGGGTCGTATGCAAGCCAACGTTGCCGACCCCATTAGGATGGCAGCAAACCAAGGCTTAGGCATGGTTATGCTACCCAAATATATCGTGGGTCGGGACATCGAAAAAGGAAAGTTACAGGTTGTATTAGAGCAGTACAGCATATCCCCCTTAGAAATTCATGCGGTTTACCCCCACCGTAAATATTTATCGGCAAAAGTACGTGATTTCCTTGATTTCTTACAACATTGGATGCCTAACCGAGTGGGTATGGAATAACAAAACACCTATACCTAAAAAGAACAACACGACGTTTTAAACGTCTTCCGCGTTGCC
>CAYMPX010000168.1:0-6200 GCA_964392135.1 uncultured Methylomarinum sp. | reverse complement strand
AGCATAAAAAATCGTAGAGCGGGCAGGCTTTTTTTCCGCTCTTGATACTCGCACTTTTAAAGATAAACACAACACTTTAGTTTTATTGACCCCAAACTAAAATCTTAAAGGGTGATCAAAAAAGCATGCCTACCTACCTACCTACCTACCTACCTACCTTTATTTCTAATAACATGAGACGTTTTTTTCCTATTATTGAATGGCTACAAAGTTATAGCAAGCATGATTTTAACGGTGATGTATTTGCTGGAATTATTACTGCAATTCTATTAGTTCCCCAGGGCATTGCTTATGCAATGCTCGCGGGATTGCCGCCACAGATGGGTTTGTACGCGAGTATTTTACCCCCGGTCGTCTACGCTTTACTTGGTACTAGCCGCACTATGTCGGTAGGTCCTGTATCAATTGCAGCGATAATGATTGCGAGTGCATTAACTGCTCCCGAAATTAGTATTTTAGGTCATCCTGTCGAAAGTGCCATTATATTAGCCGCAGAAAGTGGCATTATTTTATTATTAATGGCTGTCTTGAGGGGGGGCGGTTTAGTGCATTTTATTAGCCACCCTGTGCTGAGTGGGTTTACTAGCGGTGCGTCCATTCTCATTATTTTTAGTCAATTACCACAGTTATCAGGGCTAAAAAAATCGCAATGTGGAATAGAGATAAGCTGCTACAGTGAATATTTACAAGGATTTAATCCAACAACTATCGCTTTAGCTATCCTAAGCTTAAGTATTTTACTTATCTTTAATAAACCACTCACGGCATTACTTAAAAAAACGGCATTAAGCCCGACGGTTATTTTAGGTGTTAGTAAAACTGCCCCCTTATTAGCAGTTGTTATCACCACCTTATTAGTGGTTCATTATGATTATGCAAACAGTGAAAACGTGGCGATTGTAGGCGCAATCAGTGGTGGTTTACCTGTGTTAAGTCTAGACTTTATTAGTTCAGAAAAATGGATGTTTTTATTGCCCTATGCTGGATTTATCGCCTTGATTTCTTATGTTGAAAGTGTCGCGATTGCGAAAGTTACTGCCAATATGTGCCATCAACGTATTAACCCGAATCAAGAATTAGTTGCTTTGGGTTTTTCTAATTTGGCCTCGGCTGTTAGTGGCGGTATGTCCGTTGCAGGTGGTTTCAGTCGTACTATGGTTAATTTTTCCGCCGGTGCGCGGACACAAATGGCAATGCTTATTGCGGTAGTCATCTTGAGTTTTGCGATTGTGTTTGCCAGTGATGGTTTTGAGTTTATTCCTAAAGCGACATTAGCTGTGGTGATTGTCATGGCTATTTTTCCACTGATTAAATTAGGTGATATTATTAATACTTGGCATTATGATCGAGCCGAAGGTATTGCCCAGTTAATGACTTTAGTCGGTGTATTAATCTTAGGCATAGAAGAAGGATTAATGTTGGGTATTATCCTGACGATTTTTAGCTATTTACGTCAGACCAGCCGTCCACATATTGCTGAAGTGGGGCGTGTTGCCAATAGCGAGCATTATCGCAATATCAATCGCCACAAAGTTGAAACCTGGAATAATTTACTATTGCTTAGAATAGATGAAAATATTACTTTTGCTAATGCAGATTATATTGGGGAATTTATTCAGGAACGATTAAAGAAGAATAAAACTGAGCATGTGGTGTTAATTTTGAACTCAGTGAGTTATATAGATAGCACTGCGCTTGAAGCATTAAAAAATATTAATCACAATTTGCAGAAAAACAATATCAACTTGCATTTATCAGAAGTTAAAGGCCCTGTGATGGATAAGCTGGAGAAAACTGATTTTCTGGAGGAAATTAAGCCCAGTAAAGTATTTTTTCAAACCACGGATGTGGTTAGGGAATTGGGTAAGGAATGAGGATATTATTGAACCTTCGTTCCTAAGGGTTGATAATTAGTTCAAACACAAAGAACCGATATAACAGCTGATTTTAAGCGGGGTTGAGGTTGGAATAAGTTGTTTTCCAGAAATGACCCTTTCGGATATGAAAGGCTAAACTAAGGAGTCCTCTTTATTCCCGGAGAGTGGGGGCATCAACTAACCGACTCGTCGTCGGGACTGAATCAACGAGGCACTGACGGTAAAAATCAGCAATGCCAGAGAAAATTCCAGCATTAGAAAGGCAGTAATTTTAAAATAAGCAAATAAAGGATCTATAAAGCGAACCAACCAGCCTGCCAGTTCATCTGCAATAGCGGATAAATACACTAGACCGCTAACCCATATTTTCATCCATGTCGGTAAATCAGTCATCAGCATCAGATGGGTTAAGGTTAAAACCAGCATGCCCATTGCGAAAAAATGAAAATGACTGATTTCCAGCATGCTCTGGTAGCTTTTCGGCTGGGTAAAATCTTGTTCCGATCCTAGATAATAGCTAATCACCGAATCAGCCGTCAGATCCATTTTATGAAAATACATCATCCCGTTGCTAATCCACAATAAAGCAACATAGCCAAGAAACATCAAAATTAAGGCGTTCAGCATCATCTGGCGATTTTGCTCGCCGGTCACAAAAAAACGCATCAGCCCTGTTTATCCTTCACCAGTATTTGAAAAATTGCCAACACCTTGCGGGTAATAATCAATGCCGAACGGGTACTGAGGGTCGCTCCACTTATTCCTTGAACATCGGCATTAAAACTGAGCTGCTCCAGTTGACCGAGGTATAGTTGCTGGTACCAGCGTTGTGGCGGCTGATATTCCGGCGGTTCATGAAAAGCCAAAGTATGAATCGCCTTTATTTGTCCTTCAGGCGACAATACAATCAGCAAGGTTTCCGGCTTAGTCCTGACTGTGTGACTTTCTATTGCCGCATAACCGAGTATTTTTCCGTCTTTTTTGCCGACATAAAAAGTAAACAGCGATGATTCCAGCTTGACCAGGGATTTTTTTTCAATTTGTGTAATCTCTTGAGTATCAGGAAACAGTGATAACATTTCAATCATCGCATTTTTGCCAAATGCCAACTCCATCGCTTCATTCTTGCTGTAATAGATTTTTCCATAACAGGGAAAAATAACTGCAAACAGCAGTAGTGCCATGAATGCCTGTTTTACATACCGATTAATAGACATATTTTTTAACCGTACACTAAATGTAATAATGATAACATAATGTTCTTAGAATGCGTTAAACACAATTAAGCCCGATCTGTGCATTTTGACGGGCTTCGTGTATTATCTTGAAAAACCGGGTTTTTTTAGAAAATAAAGCCTATACCCAGATTAAAATCATCCGGCACATCGCCACCTTTTGAATCCCAGTTACGATAATCAGCTTTGATTACTACATTAGGAATTGGTTTATAATTTAAGCCGACCTGAAATATCTCTTTGTCCTGACTTAGGTCATCAGCGAAACCGGTGGGCGCTTTGGCGATGGTATCCAATCGTTCATAACGAAAAAACGGCGCCAGATATTGTGATGTTTCCGGAAAAATATGCGGTAATATATCGTAGCCGACTTCGGTATACCAACCATAGTTTTGACTGCCTATAGTCTGACCTTTATCGGCACTCAAGACAGCCGCATCATCAACACCTCCCCACGAACCTAATGCGCGGAATTCCAGTCCCTGATATTTCCACTGTACATGCCCCTCGTATAATTGAGTAAACGCATCAACCTGCTGACCGGCAAATGTTTGATTCTGACCGGAATTACCCAAATAAGCCGAGCCGCCAAAAGTCAATCCCGGGGTTTGCGCCGGTGCATAATCCACACGTCCGACGAAAGCCAGATTTTCAGCTTTGGCTTTACTGCCGGCCTGTCGTCCGCTACGGATTCCTGAAGACTTGAAGTTCTTGGCATTCATACTATTAACAACATAAGTTGTATAAGTCAGTCCGGGTAGCAATTCACCGAATAAACCCGCACCAATTTCCCGCCAGGTACTGGGAATAATCGCTCTTTCTACTTCCGGCCGATTATTGCCAAAAAAGAAAGTCGGTTCATGTATCCTGTTGACAAACCCCATAGGCATCAATACCATCCCCGCCCGCACATTTGCCATCGGATCAAGCAAAAAATCCAGTGAAGCAAATTCGAGTGCTACTTCACCATTTTTTCCCTCACCGGCTGTAGCATGTTCAAATTCTATTTCACTGTTAAATAAAATATTATCGGTAAACTTGTAACCCACATACAAAACCATTCGTTCGAAATCGGCATTATCACTGCTGTTATTAGTTTTATCACTGACTATATTCTGATAATTGGCCTCGCCATAACCGCCTATCGACAATCCCTTTCCTGCCTGATAAATTTTGGACGCGGCCGGCCCTAGACCATAAGCACTTTTATATTCAATATCTTCCGGAATGAACATCTGGGTGCGGATTTTTTCCACTTCCTGAGCCAGCACACTGGTCTTACGATCCAGATCAGCCACTTTTGGACTTTCCGTTGTGTTAGCTTCAGACTCACGTTTTTGAGTTAATTGATCAATCTGTTTTTGTTGAGCCTGAATAATTTTCCACATGTCCTCCATGGATTCAGGTTTGTTTAATCCGCCATCAGCAGCATAAGCACCACCGCTGATGGCAATCATTGCCATAGCAGTATAAAGCTGTCGGTTTACTCTCTTCATTTTGTACTCCAAAAAATAAAGCTGAATTGTAAACCAACATAAAACACAAATGCAAATCATTTTCATTTGTATTTAGCATGTGCTTTCCCGCTCGATGTTTTTTATTGTGATGGCATCGACCTGTTTCTTGACTCACTTGAGTGGTATTTTCCCCCATCGCTGTATCATAAAATACATAAGAAATGTTCACCAGTTTGCTCTGCTGCATAGACGTCTAAATTAGATAAATCTTGTGTTGTTCATTAAGCGTGTTCCGAACTAAACAATCAAGGACTTATACACATAAATTTTATGATAATAAATTTGTCAACATTTTTAATAAAAAAAGAAGGTTGTGGTGTGTTGACAAATGTAACATGTTGAAAATAAAAGAGATTAGTGGGGTTGTATAAAAAACAGACAATTTAATTCAATAGCTATAAATTAAAGGGCTAGAGGGTGATATTGAGGACTTACCCACAGAGTTATCCACAGATATTGTGAATAAAAAAATAATCCTTTATTCAATAACAACTTAGCTGATTTAGTGAGGTTTAACCTTCAAATAACGAGGAAATTATGGATGTTTTTTATAATATTTTTTTGTTCTGTTCTGTTCTGTTCTGTTATGTTGAAAGACTGTTTCCTTATAACCCGTAACTCCGATTAACACTCGTAACTTGTAGCTCCGATTAGCGATAGCGTAATCGGAGCTACGAGCTTTAATAAGGTCATCGTAGGCAGCACAAGAGGTAAAAATAAATAATAAGAAAAGCATATTCAAAAAAACAATCAAGATATTCTTTAATGCATCAACTACAATGAAAATAGATTAAAAAACAAATTCAAACTAAAAACGATGTGCGGTCGATTTAATTTAACAGCAACCCCTGAACAGGTTATAGAAACCTTTAAACTGCATCGACTACCTCGCTATGAAATTAGCTATAACATTCCGCCAGGGCAGAAAATACTCACTGTAGTCCAGCTGGATGATGGAAGCTATAAAGCGGTTTACCTGGTTTGGGGACTCATTCCACATTGGGTCAGAGACCGTAAAATCAGTCACAGCCTGATTAATGCAAGAGCTGAAACGGTAGCCGAAAAACCGGCTTTTAAGTCGTCTTATCAACAAAGGCGCTGCTTAATACCCGCGACAGGCTTTTATGAATGGCAAAAAACCGGGCAGGGCAAACAAGCTTATTTTATGAGTCGTCAAGACCAACAATTATTTGCTTTTGCCGGACTCTGGGAATATTGGGAACACGAAACAGAAACCATTTATAGCTGCACTATAATTACCACCGCAGCCAATGAATTAATGAATCCTATACATCAGCGTATGCCAGTTATTATAGATAATCATGACTATAAGCATTGGCTGGATAAACAGACCTCATCAGAAACAAGGCAACAACTTTTAGCAAGTGATGCATATCAAACAATGGAATTAAAACAGGTGAGTGATTGGGTCAATAATCCCTGTCATAACGATAAAAACTGTTTGAATTAATGCAGGTTATCAGGTTGGTAAGGTCACAGTTAGAATAGATATATGGGCTATAAACTGCCTAGGTAAGCCGCTATTTCCTTGATGTCTTGTTCTGATAAGG
>CAYMPX010000167.1:0-6316 GCA_964392135.1 uncultured Methylomarinum sp. | reverse complement strand
ATTGATTCTCTAACAACTAAAAAAGCCAAGTGATAAAAACTTGAACATCGAGTATTATCAAAAATTATTGCTAGAAAAAGATAACCGCCCTACTGACTCACATTGAGCGGGTCTAAAAAATGAAATTTCGATTTTTTTCGCGTCTTTTAGCCGCACCAAGCGCTTTTTTCTCAGAAGTCAACCCGCTCACAATGTGAGTACTGACTTATAAATTCGCTATGTGCTTTATGCCAGGGCAAGCCTTGGCGTGCGCCTATTTTTGTACAACATAAAGTCCCTGCTGCATTGGCATATCTCAGAACATCCAGCCAATCCATTTTCAGAGCTAAAGCCGCAGCAAAAGCCGCATGAAAAGCATCACCCGCCCCTGTAGTGTCTATAATGTTAGCTGAAAAGGCAGCTAGAGCGCCAGATCCCCCATCTTTATGCCAAATTATCCCTTTCTCCCCTAATGTAATGACTACCGTTGGAGCCTTTTTTGCCAATTGATTTAGTGCTGTTTCCACATTACCGGCATATTGACAGGCAAATTTTTCAGAGGCTACCAAATAATCGACTTTATCAAAAAGCATGGATGTTCCCGTATGAAGAGACCCGGCATCTAAAATTGTAGCTGTTGTGTTATTCTGGCTAGCTATTTCTATAAGTTCTAGTGAGAGATAAGGTTCATGACCATCAAACAAGATGTTCTTTACAGTAAGCTGCGGAAAACTCACCTCACCACTAGATAATGCTTTAGTCGCCCCTTTATAATTAATCAGAGCCCTTTTACCACCAGGCTTAACTAAAATAGTTGAAAGCGGCGTAGGTGATATCCCCCGAATAACAAGTTGCGTATTAACATGATGCTGTTTAAACTCTTGCTGATGCATGTCACCATAAAGGTCTTGCCCTAAATAACCGGCAAATGCAGCAGTTAAACCTAATCTTGATATGCCAATAGCGGCATTTGCTGCCGGCCCGCCGCCACAGCCCATTAAGTCATCGGCAAATATTTTTTCATCGCTCCCGGGGTGTTTTTCAACAGAAAAAACCAGATCATAGCAAGCATGGCCGACACATAGGACATCCACATCAATAGATCCCATCAATATTCCTTATAAAACAAGGTGTTTTTTGGCAGTCACCAAGGCATTCACTTCAAGTCTATGCGACAGCGTTATTTCCTTGAACCCTATGTTATCGAGTTGTTGCAACGTCCTGCTTTCTCTCATGATATGGTTTTCAGACTCATCACTAAATAAATGAATAATCCAGTACTCTAATACATCAAGCTTATTAAGTTGAGTTAATACCTTAAAATAGCCGGCAATTTCTTGCTGAATGATTTGTGTGTGCTTTGATACATCATCCAATCCATATCTATCGCCGTTTATAAATTGTCCGCCACCCTTCAGTATGCGATAAATTTCTTTATGCACATCATGGCGATATTGCTCTTCAAAGTTATGCAGGGTATAAGCAGAGGCAACTATATCGATACTGTTTTCTGGCATTGCCTTTAATGCGGTTAAGGCATCATCCGATGAAAAATGTAACCGCCCTTCTTCTACCCATTGTTTTAACCTGGTTTTCGCTTGCTTTTGCATAGTCAGTGCATTATCTATACTAACAACGGAGGCATTATCATTTGCCAGTAATATTGAAAGTGTTGTTATACCCGTACCGCCGCCTAACTCAACAACAGTGATCGTATTATTATTTATTGATGAATATTTTTTGACTGCGACACCAACTAAGTGACTCATTTCTGTTGCTAATGGGCAAATTAGCTTTAACATATCATATTCCTGCCCTATAATCCCCGAAAATGAGTCACTATAGTCTGTACTAGCCTTTTGTTCTTTTTTCATAGGCCGCTAATTGTTCTGCTGTTGCTTCTGTTTGATGTTTATCTTTCCATTCACTGTATGGCATACCATAGATGTGTTCCCTGGCACCTTCATAAGTCAGCGTTACATTTTGTTCTATTGCAGCAGCGGCCAGCCATTTAGCCAAACAATTTCTGCAGAACCCAGTCTGAATCATTAAATCTATGTTTTGTAGATCTGTTTGCTTCTGTAAATGTGCTAATAAGCGACGGAAAGCCGCAGCCTCAAGTTCTGTTTTTGTCGCGTTATCCATCAATTCCTCCAAAATCAAAACATTCTAGCAGAAACTCTCGGCAACTCATGTATAATTCAGAATTCATTTGTTTTAATTATTTAGAAACATGGAAATTCATAGTTCATCACTTGCTTTTATCCCCTCTGGATATACCAGAAATAATAACAGCAATGAAGAGCATGTATTATCAAAAAATAAAAAAACATTACCTGCCGAGCAACCAGGCAAACGGGTAGATAATAATTTCAAAGCCGAAGATATTAAACTGCTATCAAACAAAATAGAAGAACAAGAAAAAACAGTCATAAATACCCGCATAACTCGTGCGCTTAATGCTTACACCCAGGAAAACACCCAAGCATTAAAGAATCAACGTACAGAACTGGTTTCTGGAATTGATTTTTTCGCCTGATGAGTAACTAAAATCTATTATCACCCTAAATACAGCCCCATGAAACAATTATTAGAGTTTATCCCCGTTATTTTATTTTTTATAGCTTTTAAGTTTTATGATATTTATGTCGCAACTGCTGTGGTTATTGTGGCAACCGTTATCCAGGTAGCTATCACCTGGTTTATACATAAAAAAGTGGAAACTATGCAATGGATAACCTTGGGGCTTATTTTGGTTATGGGCGGGGCAACACTTTATTTACAAGATGAACAATTCATTAAATGGAAATTAACTATTATTGAATGGTTATTTGGTCTCGCCTTTCTTGGTAGCCACTTTTTTGCAAAAAAAACTTTTGTCGAGAGAATGATGGGGGCAAGTTTAGAATTACCTCCCAAGATATGGAAAAAACTCAACCTGATGTGGGCAAGTTTTTTTATCAGTGTGGGCTGTATTAATATTTATGTTATGCAAAATTACAATACAGATGATTGGGTAACCTTTAAAACATTTGGTGTACCTGGGCTTTTGATAATTTTCATTATTATTCAAATGTTTTTTATTTATAAATATATACCTGAAAAAGAGGAATAAATATCGTGTTATACGCAATTCTTAGTGAGGATGTTCCAGAGAGTCTGGAAAAAAGAAAGTCTGCTCGTCCCGCACATTTAAAGCGCTTGGAAGACCTGCAAAATGCGGGGCGATTAATTATTGCCGGCCCCCATCCTGCAATTGATAGCAATACGCCCGGTGAAGCAGGTTTTACCGGGAGTCTGGTTATTGCAGAATTTACCAGCCAGCAAGATGCTAAAGACTGGGCTGATATTGACCCTTATGTTGAAGCAGGTGTTTATGCAAATGTTTCGGTAAAACCTTTTAAACAAGTATTTCCACAATGACAGAAACAATAGAATTAATTAAACAAAAATTAAACGAATCCCTTAAGCCTGAACTTATAGAACTGATTGATGACAGTGCAGCTCATGCTGGACATGCGGGAGCTAAAGGCGGTGCAGGACACTATAATGTTACTATTGTAGCTAAAGCATTTGAAGGTCAATCTTTAGTACAAAGACATCAATTGGTTTATCAAGCACTGACTGATCTAATGAAAAATGAAATTCATGCATTAGGTATTAATGCATTATCTCCCACTGAAACCATATAAAGGAACATAATAAATGAATAAAAAACTTATTCTGCTTATTTTAGCCGGTACTTCATTGTTAACTGCATGCAATAAAGAACAAGCTGCTACAGGAGTATCAACTACCAATACACCAATAATATTAAAAGAAGATGCAATTGCTGTTGTTAATGGGAAATATATAAGTAAAGCATCATTAACTGCACTGGAAAACGAAATTTCTCAACGTAGACAAGGTCAGTCTTTTCCAAAAGAAAAATTACTTGAAGAGTTAATTCAGAGAGAATTGTTAATACAAGATGCAACGCAAAAACAGCTTGATCAATCTGCTGAATTTACCGAGCGCCTGGTAACAATTAAAAAATCACTATTATCACAAGCTGCCATACAGAATTTCTTAAAATCCAGCCCAGTGACTGATGCTGAATTAGAAACTGAATATAATAAAACGATTGCCAGTTCAGGCACCGAGTATAAAGCACGTCATATCTTAGTTAAATCTGAAGAGGATGCTAAACAAATCATTAAAGAACTTGATGGTGGCGCTGATTTCACAGCGTTAGCAAAAAGTAAATCAACAGGCCCTTCAGGCCCACAGGGTGGTGATTTAGGGTGGTTTTCAGCAGGGCAAATGGTGGTACCTTTTTCTGAAGCGGTTATCGCATTAGAAGACAACAAGTACACTGCTGAAGCGATTAAAACACAATTTGGCTGGCATGTTATTTTAAGAGAAGGTTCAAGAGCACAAACACCCCCACCCTTTGAGTCTGTAAAAGAACAAATTCGTCCAATGCTACAGCGTCAAAAAATGCAAGATTTCTTAAGTAACTTGCGTAAACAAGCAACGGTTGAAATATTGTTAAAATCACCAGAAAAAGCAGCTATTAAAACGGCTGAACCTGTAGTAGCAGAAGAAAAAACTAAAGCAACACAAGCGGTCATAGATACAACAAAAGAAGTGACTGATACTGTAGCAGTCACTCCATAAATATAATAATTGTTTAATACGTTCCCTGTAACAAGGTCATAAACGAAGCATTCGTCATTCTATGCTTATAGCGGGAATGACGAATGAATAATTCACGATCTCTTTGTTCAAAAAAAGATGGCTAAACTCAACTATTTTTAAAATCACAGTTTTTATAATTTAAATTTTCACTCTCAAAAAAGCTTAAAATCAGCCGGTTCAAAACAAATCTTACAATGCAAGAACGGTTAATGTTTAAACTGCTAATCAGCAGGCATCAACTGCATATTACATCGCATGTTATTAGCATACTTAAAGCCAATATCTGATATTATTTTTTTATCAATAGAGGCTAAATCAAGAGCAGCAGTCATTGCTGCTTTTCTAAAATCAGCTGATTTACGCACTAAAACAGAAATTAAATAAAGCGCATTATCTACGCTAATGTCTCCATCATCAATCATTGTTTGAGCTAGTTTAGTTACTTTTATATAAGCAATAGCACGTTTTTTTCGACTTAAAATACCAATCGAAGGAATACTATTATGCAGGATTTCATAAGCACGTAAAGATTTATCAGCAGAATCCATTTGTTTTTATCCTTTTTAATTGTTATGGCTAATCAAATAATTAAAGTAAATTTTTGTATTAATTACAGTCTTTGCTTAAAGGCTTCATAAATAATGATACCGGCTGCGACAGATACATTAAGGCTTTCAACCGTTCCTGTCATAGGTATTTTTACTAGAAAGTCACATTGTTCCTGGGTTAAACGTCTCATTCCAGTGCCTTCTGTTCCCATCACTAACGCTAAAGGCAGGGTTAAATCTGCCGAAAAAACAGATTGATCCGTTTCACCTGTTGTTCCCATGATCCAGATATTTTGTTCTTTTAACCAACGTAAAATTCTTGCCAGATTGGTTACTTGATATACCGGGACTGTTTCTGCTGCACCACAGGCGACTTTACAAACTGTCGGGGTAATGCTGGCTGAATTGTCTTTAGTAATAATGATGCCGTGAACACCTGCTGCATCAGCAGTTCGCAAACATGCACCAAGGTTATGCGGGTCTTGTACTTGATCTAACACCAGAAACAAAGGTGTTTCGGTCATTGTTTTTACCACATGTTTCAATTCTTCTTCAGAATGAATACTCGGCATTTCAACTTCAATAACAATACCTTGATGATTTTTACTATCTGTCATCCTATCTAGCTTTTTTCGGTCACTTTTTTCGAGTGGTATGGCTAATCGTTGTAGTTTTTTAATCAGTTCAGTGGATCGTTTATCTTGTCTTTTCTCATCAACCCAGATTTTTAGAATTTTATCTGCGGAGTAGTCTAATGCAGCCTGTACGGCATGAATACCAAATATTTTGCTTGCGTTCATCAGTTACTGGTTCTCCTTTTAGTTGATTTTTTATTCTTTACCTGCTTGTTTTTTACTTGTTTAGTATCTACTGTTTTAGTTTTCGATGACTTAACTTTATTGTTATTTTTCTTTACTGATTTAGTTTTTCTTGATGATTTAGCAGGATACCCTAGCAAGTCAAAATCAATTTTCTTTTCATCTAAATCAACTCTAGCCACTTTAATTTTTACAGCATCACCCAAGCGAAAACGCATGCCTGTGCGCTCACCCAATAATTGATGCGTTGCCGCATCAAAATGAAAATAATCTTGCGGTAAGTTGCTGATA
>CAYMPX010000166.1:0-6337 GCA_964392135.1 uncultured Methylomarinum sp. | reverse complement strand
AAGAATAACAAAATCATTAGTTTAGAGCTGCTACATTATTTAAAATCAGCACCCATGCTACTGCTTTAAACCAGCCAATGCCTGAAAGACTAAGCAGCTACCCCAACAAGTCCTTCCTTATTTTATCAAACTCTTCCTGGCTAATATGCCCCTCTTCTTTTAGCTTAACCCACTTCTGTAACTCACCTGCTACTGAATAAGAGCTTACTTTATCTCTTTTCAATATAGAGGTACTTGGCTTATCTTCCTTCTCTGAGGTAGCAAATATACCATTAGCAATGATCCAATCTTTATGGTTACTCAGAGGTATATAAAATAGTGTTTTATACAGGAACATGTAAAGAAAGGATGCAAACGACATAGAAACTATAATTATGAAAGCATATTCTTCACCTCCTGAATGCCTGCTATAAATGAGTAGACCAATGATGAAGATAAATGAGCCTAGGGAAACTAGAATAGCACAATACTTATGTAGTTTGCTTATGGTTTCAATGTATTGGAAGTCCTTTGACTTCTTCATCATATAAACTCCCCACAAGGTAATCAGGATAAGCAATATACCCAAACCACCAGCACCTATAAGGGGAACCAATAATAAAGAGAATAGGATAACTTTAGCTTGTTCATTGGGAAGTAAAGGGCTATACATAAAATGCTCGCTGGATTAGGGTAAAATAATTAGTATAATCCTCGTTGGTTATTTATTATGCCGGTTTTTCAATAAACTCCAAGGCATTACCGTCTAAATCACGACAAAATAAAGCACGTCGCCCTGATGCGCTGACAGTGTAGTTGACCTCGGCTTTATCTAATGATGCTTTAATCAAATCCAGATTTAATACATGAAAGGCAATATGACGATCTTTTCCACCATGTGCGGGTCGACCTGTTGTTGCATCGGGGTTATCTAACTCTAGTAAATGAACTTGTTGCTGACCTACTTCTAACCATGCACCGCCATAGGGAAAATTGGGTCGTTCAAGTTGTTTTAAGCCTAAAACACCACAATAAAATTTAAGGGATTCCTGAGTGTTTTTTACAATAACACTGGAATGGTGAATATTTAAAATATTTTGAGTCATAAGTTTTTAGTGACGGTAGGCGCAATCCCTTATAGTTGCTTTTTATAAGGTGGTCGGTATATTAAGGGGGGAACAAAAGGGATCTCCCCCTATATCAATGAAATTATTTACGCGCGAGACATATATTTCCCGGTATCAGTATTTACCTTAATAATTTCACCTGACTCAATATATTCAGGAACTTGTACTTCCAGGCCGGTTGTTAATGTTGCCGGTTTCGTGCGATTCGTTGCACTTGCACCTTTCATTGCGGGCGGTGTTTCTACAATTTCTAAACTCACGGTGGTCGGCAGTTCTATACCTAAAGGTGCATCATCCAGAAGTAAAATAATAATACCTTCCAGTCCTTCGGTTAGATAGTCAATTTGACCTTCCAGATCTTCCGCATTCAGTGTGTATTGATCGTAGGTTTCAAGATTCATGAAAGTATAGTTTTCACCGTCTTGATAGGAATATTGCACCATCATTTTGGCACAATCCGCTTCTTTAAGAAAATCATCGCCTTTATAACTTTCATCGCGTTTTTGCTTGGTTTTCATATGTGCAAAGCGGATTTTGTATAAAGTAGATGCACCGCGAGAGGTTGGATTTCTAACTTCAATTTTTTTGACGGCATAAGGCTCGCCGTTAATTTCTATCGCAGAACCTTGTTTTAAATCACTGGCTTTAGGCAAAATCTTGTCCTCTTTTTGTATGCTTGGGTAAATTCTTGAATTATACTGGTATTACCTTAAATTCGGGGAAGGAATCGTTATGTTTTGTTGCAACTGTGGTAATCAATTACTTGCAACCGCTAATTTTTGTGCAGAATGTGGTCATAAAGTGTTTATTCAAGTGGTTGATTACAATAAATTACAAAAAATAAATAATTTGATGTGTTATGAGGGTAAGCCTTTTAGTGGTTCGGGGGTTTCTTATTATTGTAATGGTCTAAAAAAACACCAGGAAACATTTAATAACGGTTTGGGACACGGTACTTGGTGTTATTGGTGTGAAAATGGTAAGAAAGTACAAGAAATAGGGTATCTCAATAATGAATTTGATGGTTTAGAAATTGAGTGGTATGAAAATGGTCAAAAGAAAAGTGAAGTGAACTGGTCAAAAGGTATTCTGAATGGTTTAACAATATCCTGGTATAAAAATGGACAGAAAGAAGGTGAAGTCATGTTCCGACAGGGTAAAAAACATGGCAGTGAGACGATGTGGTATGAAAGTGGACAAATATATTCCAAAGGTAATTGGTCAAATGGAGTGCAAGTAGGGCATTGGATCGTATGGAAAGCCAATGGTCAGAAGAAGTGGGAAGGGAACTGTCAAGATGGCGAGATGGTTCTGGAATGAACTTTTTATAATAACGGAAGGTAAATATAATGTTTTGTCATAATTGCGGTACTAAATTGCCTGAATTAGGTGTCGTTAACTTTTGTCCTGAATGTGGCAAAGAAGTGGTGAGTAAAGTGGTTAATCGCTTAGTTGAGCGAGAGGGAGGGGTTAGCTATGAACCGGGACATGATAAACCCTTTACCGGGAAATTTGTTTCACGTTATGCCAGCGGTCAAATTGAAAAAGAAGTGCATTATAAAGAAGGTTTGGCTGATGGTCTTTATGTTGCCTGGCATTTAACGGGACGTAAGGAGAGTGAGGGTGTTTATCAGTCCGGGAAGCAAGAAGGTTTGTGGACATGGTGGAATGATAAAGGTCAGCAAATCATAGAAAAGCATTATAAGAATGGTGTTAAACATGGATTGTGGATTGACTGGCATGCGAATGGACAAAGGAAAGTAGAAGGCAATTTTAAACAGGGAAAAAGAGAAGGTTTGATTACCATCTGGAATAAAGAGGGTAAGAAAATAAGTGAAACGATGTACCAGAATGATGAGAGAGTGAATTAGGTGCGGGTATTATTAAATAATTTTAAGATATATTGTTATGTTCAAAGCTGATAATAAAAAAACCGCTGGCGTAGGCTACTTGATTAACACCATTCAGACCTTGTTTGTTGGGGTGCTTCGAATATGGACTATCCCTATTGTTTTAATGTTAAGTATTGCTTCGGGTTTTACCACGTTTTATGGCTTATCACATTTCATCATGCCTTGGATTGCATTGATTATTACCGTTGCTATTCAATCTATTGTGGTGATTTGTTCTTTAGAATTAGCCGGTATACATTGGAAAGCAAACCGAGTGCGTTATTTCTCGGTTGTGTTGTCGTTGTTGATTGCTTTAACTGCATCGATTTCCTTTTCTTATTTTAAGTTTTATGAAATTTCCCAGCAGGACACGATTCATATTAATCGCCTCAATCAATTAAGAGGAGATATCAAATCCTATTTGGGAGAAATTTTAGTTATTAAAGGCGATGTATTAAAGCGACAATATGCAGAACTTAAAATAACCTCTGATGAGGTCTCACAAGCGTATTTTGGTACACATCCATTAATCACTGCGGGTTATAAAAATCAGGTAGGCGAAGGGCCTTTCTGGAAGCATTACAACCAAATATACCAGACAAAGAAGTTAAAACAGGAAGCCTTGGCACAGGATTTTTCTGATTTAGATTTAATGATTCAAAAACTTCTGGGTAGTTTAAGTGATCTGGATGTGGCAAAGGATTTGGAAAAGGCTTATTACGATGTGTTAGGCAATTACCAGGATGTTCAGTTACAAATAGGACGGCTATCAAGTGCTATTGGTTTAGGCTTGCCAGATGCTCCCTTGTTAATGACTTATAAACAGTTTACAGCCGGTGTTATACCCTCTGTTTCTATGTGGCAGGGCTTTTCTGTATTTGCCTTTATTTGTGCGGCAATGGTCGATTTTTTTACTGTATTATTATCCTACCGATTAGAATTTACAGCGCCAGGTCCCTTAACAGCCGAAGAAGAAGAGTTGGTTTTTGAGTGTTTAAGACAATTTAGTGAATTCAGTATTAATGAGAATGATGAGTTGCAATTGGTGATTGAGAAAACAGCAATTGAAAAGGCCAGACACTATTCAGATTGGTCACGGATGTTTGCTGTTGGTTTATTGTTGAGTCGTGGTTTCCTGCGGAAAATTGATCATAGAACGGTTGAGTTTGCCCCTAATCTTTATCCGTTGATCGCTGAAAAAATGGGAGAAAAGATTAATCAATTAAGAACGGCATCAGCCCAAACGAAAGCGACAGCGTCCAATGAATAATTCGACAACAGCAATTGATAACTGGTTAGTTTCTGTAAACCCTGAGGATGGGTTGACTATAGACGAGGTGTGGGAGTCGGGTTTTGAAGTAGACCGCCAAGTTGTATATAGTAAATTTGGACCTTATAAAAAACTATTTCTACGTCCAGAAAAATTTGTTCCTCGCTTTTATCATACGCTTTATCCTTTACCGGTTGAAGAATGGCAATGTAGTGAGCAAGTTTCACTTTACGATGGTTTTTGTAGCATTGATATCGTATTGGATGTACATTTTCAGGCAACATTTGATTATGCTCTGAGTAATATGGAAATATTGACTGAACTTAATGAGCACATAAAGCAGGCTTATTATGGTTTAACACTTGATATTGTAAACAGGGCATTACTTAATTTATCGGATGGGGCTTGGATTCAGGATGGTTTGGAGGCGATTGAGAAAAAAATATCCCTTGATGTAAGCGAGATGCTGATTTTGCAAAACATTCAATCACAGGTGGTTTGTAAGCTAACGCCTGGTTTTGAAGAATTTCCTGATGTACAGTTTGCAAAAGAAAGTGTTTACCTTTGTGTGTTAAAGAAAAGTTTTGAGTTTAATGAGCAGCAAAGAGATGAATTATTTAAACAGCAACAAGAACAAGAAAAACAAAGGGTTGAGCACCAGCGTTTACAATTACAGCAGATAAATGCAGCGGCTGAACTGGAACGAGAAAAACAAGCGCTGCAGGCAGAGAATACCAAGGTTTTATTGCAAGAAAGGGCGCTGCAGCAATTGGAGCAGTTTGAGATTAAGCGACAAATGTATGAAGAAAAAACCAGACATAATAATTGTCTTCAAGAAATAACCTTAGCCGCTGAATTAAAACAAAAACAAGATAAGCAGAGTAAATTAAGAGAACAGGAAAAGCAAAATAGCCTGGCACAAATTGCACATCAGACCAAATTAAAAGAACAAGCGCTGGAAGCGAAGATTGCTGAATATGAAAGAGAACAGGCAAGTTGGCGCGTTGCAAAAAATAAAGATCATGCAGAAGAATTAGACTTAAAACAGCGTCAGAAGCAATTGGAATTTGATACCGATACTGGATATAAAAAGCGTTACGAACAACAGCGTGTAACACTGCAAGAGGAAAATTATGCGGCACGGAAAAAATCAGATGTTTATCTTAAAAGAGAAATTGAGTTGTTAGAACTAGAAAAACAGCGACTTGCCTTGCAGATGACCATTAAAGACTATAAAGATAAAGCGGATGTAAAACAATAGTGGGTGGTAGCTCTCTTTGACCTGACAGATTCCCCCTGTGTCGTATCTGTCAGGTGTGTTGAACTAAAGTTTGTAATGGCATCGGCTTTGTTATCTATGTTTAGCGATCAACATTGTTTCTTTTTGCTGTTGTAATGAGGAATGCAATTGATAGTGGTTGTTAAAATCATCCCAGATTGGGTTTGATTGTATTTCATCAACATCAAAGCAATAAGGGGAGCGTTGACCTCTATGCTCACAGCTTGGCCCTACTTGTTCAATTCTGAATCCCTGTCTTTTAATCACCCTGGCAAGTGCTTTATGTGATAGTAAATACCATTTTTTGATGTTGTTGGCGATGCTGTATTGAGAGCTGGCATTAAATAAACCCCATATAATGGTGCTTTTGACTTTAGGATTACTGTAGAACAGTTTTATATGATCTTCTTCCTTGCCAGAAGGTAATGTGTTGTTATTCGTATTGTTTTCATCAATACCGTAGGCATTTTGTAGATAAGGTTTTCTAATATCTTTAACTAGACAAAGGCGGGATATTTCAACAGCAGGACTGTTAATTTTGTGATCAAGTGATGTGCTTTCTTCTAATGGCAGATTATGACCATTGTAATGAACCAAACGCATAGCACCTATCCATTGTCTAGTATGCTTTAAGCGAACGAGGAAAAGCACTGATTGTTGGTCCTGGTCATCTTTAGGATCCCATTTATCAAACTCTTGTTTATCAGGAAACTTTTGGGAATTCTCATATCCTAGCTCTTCACAATAAACTTGATAGCGAATGTTATAATGTATTGCTCGTCCTTCTTGG
>CAYMPX010000165.1:0-6341 GCA_964392135.1 uncultured Methylomarinum sp. | reverse complement strand
GGATGGAGGAAATGTCTAAATCTGCATGGAGCAGATTAGACCATGTAGGCAAAGCAATAGCCAGCCCACACTTGCCTAAGTTATTTCCTAAACCACAATATTAACCAGACGTTTAGGTACCACAATCACTTTTTTAACTAACTTGCCATCAATAATTTTCAGCATCTTTTCATCCGCTAAAGCCATAGACTCAATCGCCTGTTTATCGGCTGAACTGGGGACTAAAATATCACCACGCAATTTACCATTAACCTGTAGCATCATTTTAATAACGTCTTGCTCTAAAGCAGAGTCATCAACTTCTGGCCAAGAGGCAATCACAATATCATTGTCATGTCCCAGTTCCTGCCATATTTGCTGACAAATATGCGGGGTAACCGGTGCAAGCATCAAGGCAACCGTTTCTAATACTTCCTGACGTACTGCTTTGGCATTATCAGAATCATCACTAAATTTTGCCAAGGTATTCACCAGTTCCATATTGGCAGAAATCACCGTATTAAAGATAAATCGACGACCATAATCATCAGTGGTTTTCTTCAATGCCAAATATAACTGCCTACGAATGGCTTTTTGATCCTCCGTTAAACTGGCTTTATCCAATACGGGTACAACATCCGTATTTTCAACATGCAAAAACACCTGACGCCACAAACGTTTTAAGAATCGATAAGCCCCTTCAACGCCACTATCCGACCATTCTAATGACTGTTCTGGCGGTGCTGCAAACATGGTAAACATCCGCACGGTATCTGCACCATACTGTTCAATCAAACCTTGTGGGTCAACGGTATTACCTTTGGACTTGGACATTTTTACACCGTCTTTTAACACCATACCCTGGGTCAACAAGTGTTTAAACGGTTCATCACATGCAACCAAACCTTCATCACGTAATAACTTGGTATAAAAACGTGCATATAGCAGATGTAAAATTGCGTGTTCTATCCCACCAATATAATGATCCACTGGCAACCAGTATTTAGCGCTTTCAGATAACATGCCATCATCACTTTTACCAGCATAACGGGCAAAATACCATGATGATTCCATAAAGGTATCAAAGGTATCGGTTTCTCTTTTTGCCGCTTTGCCACACACGGGACAATCGGCATGTGGAAAAGTAGGGTGTGCCGCTAAAGGCGATTGTGAGCCATCAAGTACCACATCATCTTTAGGTAATTCAACAGGTAAATCTGCTTCAGGAACAGGCACAGTACCGCAGTCATCACAATAAATAACAGGCACAGGTGCGCCCCAATAACGCTGCCTTGAAACCCCCCAGTCACGTAAACGGAAATTGGTTTTTCGCTCACCTTTATTATCGGCTGCTAATTTTTCTGCAATGGCAGTAAAGGCATCGGCACTTGTTAAACCATCAAATTCAGCTGAATTTTTCAATACGCCTTTATCTGTAAAGGCTTTTTCGGACACATCACTGTTATCATCATCTACCGAGAAAATAACCTGCTTAATGGTAATGCCATATTTATTAGCAAATTCATAATCACGCTGATCATGTGCAGGAACAGACATCACCGCACCCGTGCCATAATTCATCAATACAAAGTTAGCAATCCAGACCGGCACTTGTTCGCCGGTAATCGGGTGAATTGCTTTAACACCCGAATCGACACCGCGTTTTTCCATGGTTTCCATCGCCGCTTCCGAGGTTTCCATAACTTTACAGTCTTCTAAAAATCTGGTGATTTCTACATTGCCCTGGGCAGCTGCAATGGCAACCGGATGTTCCGCTGCAACTGCCAAATAGGTTACCCCCATCAAGGTATCGGGACGCGTGGTGTAAATTCGAATGGGATCGGCTTGCTCTGTTAGTGCAAAATCCATTTCCACACCTTCAGAACGTCCTATCCAGTTGGCCTGCATGGTTTTCACTTGTTCAGGCCAACCATCCAGTTTATCTAAATCTTGTAATAATTCATCTGCATAGGCAGTGATTTTCACAAACCATTGGGAAATTTCTTTTTTCTCAACCTGGGTATCACAACGCCAGCAACAACCATCAATCACCTGTTCATTGGCTAAAACAGTCTTATCATTGGGGCACCAGTTAACCGGAGAGGTTTTCTTGTAAACCAGATCCTTTTCTAACAGTTTAAGAAAAAACCATTGCTCCCAACGGTAATAACCGGGATCACAGGTGGCAAGTTCTCTATCCCAGTCATACCCAAAACCCAAGCGTTTAAGCTGGTCTCGCATATAATCAATATTGCTGTAAGTCCAGTCAGCAGGATGCACATTATTTTGCATCGCTGCATTTTCGGCAGGTAAACCAAAAGCATCCCAGCCCATAGGTTGCATCACATTTTTTCCCAGCATACGCTGAAAACGACTAATCACATCGCCTATCGTATAATTACGCACATGTCCCATATGCAATTTTCCACTGGGATAAGGAAACATCGATAGACAATAATACTTTTCTTTATCCGTCTCTTCAGTGACATTAAACACACCGGATTTTTCCCAATTATCTTGAGCTGTTTGTTCAATTGCCAATGGCGTGTAATTTTCTTCCATCCTACTCGTCTTTTTACGTTCAAAAGCGTTAGAATACAGTACAGACGCTTAAATCTAAAGCGTATTTTAAGGAGTAACTATGAGTGATAAAAAATTTATTGATGCCTACAACGACCTTATGGGGCATTTATACGAAATAATGGATGACACTTTGCATACAGTTGCTGATGCCATGGAACTTGCCAAAGAAAAGACCAGTGAACTCGGCGGATTAACCCAGGAAGAAATCAACCGAATCGCTGATTTTCTAATGCGTGATATTGAACATGCTGCCGACTCAACACCTGCAGTCAGCAGTAAGGACTCCCTTAATGAATGGTTTAAATTTGATGTAGCACTACTTGAAAATTTTGCCTTGGATGCCTTTAGCAGTATTGCGGATAAAACGCGTATTGAGTTAGCTAAAATTGAAAACCAGGCAAAAAAATATCATACCTATCAATGTGGCGATATTACCGGGCCAGGCACATTTAATTGCGAGCAATGTGGCAAGAAAATTGCGTTTAAATCAACCAGCCGAATACCCGAATGCCCTGAATGTAAAGCAAAAACATTCACTCGCAGTTGATATTACTGGCTCAAGCCTTATAATGCACGTTTATCTATTTGATTTCATGAGAAAATAATATGCGCAGGGTCATCTTCAATCAAAAAGGTGGTGTAGGAAAATCAACCATCACCTGTAATCTAGCCGCTATCAGCGCGGTTGAAGGCAAAAAAACATTAGTCATCGACCTTGATATACAAGGCAATTCAACCCAGTACCTGCTTGGACACAAGATTACCGACTCTGACAAAACCATTGCGCACTTTTTTAAAGACTGCTTGGGCATTAGTCTTTTCGGTGGTGGTAAAGAAGGTTTAGACTCTGCGATACACGAAACTCCTTTCCCTAATCTATTTGTTATGCCCAGCCACCCTGAATTAGAAGCATTACAAAGCCGATTAGATTCCAGATACAAGATATTTAAACTCAAAGAAGCACTGGAAAAACTGGAAGGCTTTGATGCCATCTATATTGATACGCCCCCTATTCTTAACTTCTACAGTCAGTCCGCCTTAATTGCCGCTGAAAAATGTTTAATCCCGTTTGATTGCGATACCTTTGCCAGGGAAGCTTTATATACCCTAATGAATTCAATTGCGGAGGTAAAATCAGATCATAATGAAAACCTTGAAATTGAAGGTATAGTGGTTAACCAGTATCAGCGACAAGCTAATCTACCGAGACAGTTGGTTGAAGAATTAATTGCCGAAGGTCACCCGGTACTGGACGCTAAAATATCGCCTTCAGTTAAAGTAAGAGAGTCTCATACCGTAGCGCAGCCTTTAGTTTACTACGCGCCAAATCATAAATTAACTGACGAGTATCGCGCTTTGTACGTTGAGATTCATTAACCACTAAAAATAAGATATTATTCAGAGGTAATCTATATGATCACCTCTGAAATGAATAAAGCAATGGATACAATCCACCCTGCATCACCTTTTTTTCTACCTGGGCAATAATGCCTTGTCTATCAAAGGCTGTAATTATTTTCTGTAAAATGGGTCTGACTTGATACTCCGACATACCCGGCTTTACCATAGGATGATAAAGCATCTTCAACAACAAATAATCCAGCCCCGTTAACAACTCATTATAAGATTTATCGTTAAAAACAGAAGGAAACACTTTTTCTGAATCATTAGGCAAGCCCATAATCTGGGTTAGCTCTTCGACAATACAAGCGACTAATTTTGCATGCGCTCTTGCCCTGTCAACAGGAATAATCACAATCGCCTTATTAATACGACCATCTGCATTAATAGAAAAATGAGCGAGACAAACACTGTTACGGAACAAATACTCTCGCTGCTTTTTTGATTTTATTTTAAACTCACTCAGCAATTCCTGTTCAAGATGATTTTCCGTTGAAAAAATAATCCGTAAATTAGCATCCTGTTCTTTAGTGACCGGATAAATATCAACCCCGGTAATTTCTGCCAGATGTTTCAAGTGTAATTTGGACAACCGTTCATGTAGAGTCTGATCAGCCACACGATGAATGAAATAATATTTAATTGGCTTAGTCCATTTACGAACACGACTCTGTTTTGTTGAATATTCATTATTCAATGCAATTTCAATAAAACTATTCACTAGATAAACAGAATTTGTCCATCGGTCATTTTCTGTTGCTGGTATGCTTGAACACACACCAAACCAAAGAAATACAAAAACATATTTTTTATATCTCACACAGTCACCAAACGCTTACTGATTATACTTCGCGCAGTCAATACGGAAGTTTTTCGAGAGAGTTGGCGCATATAAATCGTTCACCTCCCCATTGAAAATGAAAATTGAGGGGGGGGGACTAAACAATGACCCTTTGCCTCAATTTTAATAGATACCGATGTAGCACAATGTCTACTATAGAGTTTATCACTTGTTTTCACCATGAAGGGCATGAAAATAATGAAAGGGAGCAATTTATCAAATAAGGTGATGGCGACCCATTTAAGGCGGGACACTTTCAATACCTATCATATTGGGTTGTAAAAATACTGCACCCCAACCTATCCAAGGTAGCCCATGTTAAGCTGGCAGTCTGATTTTTCTAACATTCTGAAAGGCAATAATTATTATGTCAAAAAAGCACACAAACAAAACCAGTGACTGGTTGTTGTATAGAGAGGAACTTCGAGAGTTACAGATTGAACTGGTCAAACTCCAGAAAACCATTATCAAAACCCATGCTAAAATTCTGGTACTGTTTGAAGGTCGTGATGCCAGCGGCAAAGATGGCACTATTAAACGTATAGTCGAGCATCTCAGTCCCCGTGAAACACGAGTGGTGGCGTTGGGAAAACCCTCCGATAAAGACCTGTCAGCCTGGTATTTTCAACGCTATACTGCGCAGCTTCCTACCGCTCAGGAAATGGTATTATTCAATCGTAGCTGGTATAACCGGGCCAATGTAGAGCGGGTAATGAACTTTTGTAGCAATGAGCAATACCATGAATTTATCGAAACCGTACCCAGCTATGAACAAATGTTAGTACGATCAGGAGTCAGGTTATTTAAATATTATCTTGATATCAGTAAGGATGAACAAAAGAAACGTTTAGATGCGCGTAGTCATGACCCTCTCAAACAATGGAAAGTCAGTCCTATCGACAAAGTAGCTCAACAGCATTGGAGTGAGTATAGTCAGGCACGGAATATTATGTTTTCCAGAACCCACTTTCCCATCACACCCTGGACAATTATCAACGCTAACGATAAGAGAAGCGCTCGAACCAATCTAATCAAAGACCTGCTATTTCGCCTTGATTATCAAAATAAAGATGAAACTCTGGTTGTATCCAATCCAAATATTGTCTTCAACTATGAAGAAAGTTATCTACACAATGGTATGATATCGGTATAAAGAATGGCTGTATTTTTGTTATTTACAGCAACAGTAAATTAAGATGATAACATAGGATGCGCTGACGACAGGAAGCGCATCACTCGAAAGATGCGCTTCGTTCCAGCACATCCTATCGTAGAAGTTATTCCGTGTGCTCTCCTTAAGACGAGGCTAAACCGCTCTTCCAGGTAATTTTGTTCTTGCTCCGTACTATTTAAATTGAATAGCAACCGTTAATATAATGCAAACAACTCAGCCAGCACAAGCGCACATACAATGGAGCCAAAACACCGATGGCAGTATAAAGCTAAAGAGTTTCGGTGACTGGAGCAATGATTCCCTGCAACATGTCAGTATCAGGCTCGAACAGTTTTCCAAAGAAAATCACAATCTATCAATCCA
>CAYMPX010000164.1:0-6355 GCA_964392135.1 uncultured Methylomarinum sp. | reverse complement strand
TTTCATTTCACGAATTATTTTTATTAGCTGTTTGGGTAATAAGCAAGCCGTAAAGTAGATAAGTGAATGTTTATTTAATTTTGTGCTTAAAGCATTTCTGAATGCTATCTTTGCTTGTCGATTATCCTCATTAACAAAATGCCAGTAACCTAAATTATTCCATGCATCTGCTACTAATTTATTTTCATTAATATTTTGTTCGTTAAGCTTGTCTTTAGCGTAATGGCTAATAGATTGCATAACTTTTACTAAATCTGCAAGCATTAGTGCAGTACATTTTGTGGCATTTTGTTCATGAAGACGGCGAAGCATTAATATTTCTGGTAAGCAAGTAATAGGGTGTTTTGCTGCAATTTTTGCCCATAACTCAAGGTCTTCACCAAACCTGATAGAGGTATTAAACAGACCCGCTTCAATTAATGTTGATCGTTTTACTAAAACGGTGCCTGTAGGAATAAAATTTTTTGTGACTAACCTGGATAATGCATCGTTTACAGGTAAGGATTGGTTTACTTGAAATGATTCTAATAAATTATGTTTAGCCAGTGCTGATTGGGTAATTAATTCATTAGCGATTCCAATTTCTTGCATATCTCCCGCAATAAGGCGTAATTCAGGGGAGTGGGATAGAACAGTTAGTTGTTTTTCTATCTTATTAATAGTCCATTGATCATCAGCGTCTAAAAAGGTAATCCAGTCACCTGTTGCAATTTTTATACCTGCATTTCTAGCGACTGAGGGGCCTTGATTTTTTTGCTTAAGATATTTTATTTTACCTGTTATATTTTCTATAATGTGTTGTGTATTATCGGTAGAGCCATCGTCTACAATGATTATTTCATCAACCGGGTGAGTTTGGTTTTTGATGCTGTTTATAGCATCCAATATAAAGTCTTGGCTGTTATAAGCAGGAATGATAGCACTAATTTTCATTGAGATAACCTTACATTCTTAGTGTTCTGGTTTTACAGATAATCCAGGCGGGAATAATGAGTCCAGTAAAGTAGCTGGCTAACACTAATTTTGGGTGGCGATAATAAAGCCGATAAAGAAATGCACTAATTTTACTAGCCCCTGTTAATGTCTTTACACTTTTCCATTGAGTATTATTAAAATGATTAATAATTATTTGATCGGGTGACCTTATAGCGCTGCCTAATTCAGGCGATGATAAGAAACGAATGTTAGATAGTTTTGTGATTTTACTTAATAAGTTATTTAACCCTGTTAATGAGTCATTACATTGTTTTTCAGTGCGTGTATAGTTATAACGATGTGTCGAAATGGTGATAGCTTGTGCTTGTTTATAAGCAGAAATCGCTTCTTGGTAAGCAGTTTCTGGCGTGTTTTTTCCATCAACAGGTTCATACATAACATTTCTCACAAGATAGGTTTGCCCAAATTCATTTTTATCACCAACACGGATAATTGATGGGTTTTGAATATACATTCCTGTGCTATCTCTTCCTGTGCAGCGGTAACCAGCCGTTTGTATGATCTTGATGTTTTGTTTATGCCATTCATATTCTATTTCATTATTCCATAAATAACAGGGAGCGACAGTACTTACACTTGGATGGTTAAAAAGTTGCTGAAATATTTTTGTAGCTAAATTTATTGTTTGATTGGCTTCAATTCTTGAAATAGGTTTTGTTGGAAGATTACTGCCATCAACATAGTGTCCTTGCAGAGGGGAATCAAGTGTTTCCCAGTCCCACCAACTAGAAGTGGCTTGGGCTTGTTCAGTACGGGGGTCTTGCTGTTTACAAAGTTGTGCAAATGCGCTTCCATTAAGATGTTCCATGCCGTGTAATTGAGGAACAAATGTACCGTACTCTATTCCTGTTAGCATACTTGTATAAATTTCAGGGAAGCAATCTAAATTTATTCTAGAGTATGTACCATCTTGAGTCTTATTAATTTGTTCTATATTAGGTACAGCTAAAACGATATTAGCAGTTAGAATGGCCATTCTATTGGTACTGTCTAAATGTTTACTTAGTGTTGTTAAGAGTTTATTTAATCTGATAGCATGAAAATCCCCACTAGGTCCCCAATCATCACTTTCAATAACAACAGGTATATCTAAAAAATAAGGTTCATGCCATGTTTTTTTGAATAATGGTAATTTCCACGACATCAATAGTAATAAGCAAAGTAGCCAAAACAGGCAAATGTATAGGATGAAAATCATGTTGTTTCTGATTTTTCAGGTAATAAAGAGGTGAAAAGTAAGATGTAAAATAATAGCGCAATCCGTGGCATATCAAAAGGACTGTCAATAATTGAAATAACTAAAAAACCGATAAAAGATGAAGCAATAATCACTGAATAAATATCTTGCTTTAATAATTGTTGGTATAGGTGAATGAAAACATAGCTTAGCAGAACAGAAAACAGGATAAGTCCTATCCACCCTTGTTCAAAAAGAATTTGTATCCACTGGTTTTCTGTTCTCCAGGGTGCATGGTCATCTGCACTAAAAAACCAATGATCCATACCCTTTGAAAAATCACTGTTTTTAATGATATTGCTTTGTTTTGATGTGTTTAGGGATAAGTTTGTTACATCAATGCTTGCATTTTTTTGATGATTAGTCAGAATTAATTTAATAGGACGGGCAGTAAAGCGGTTGTTTTTACCTATATTTTGGGTGTTGATGGTTTGTTCATAATGTTGCCAATCTGTCGTCATTATTTTTGGGATTACCGGTACACCCTGGCACAAAAATGAATGTTGAATGGCTTTTTCGCATATCTGAATATTTAAGCGACTGTCGATGGAATAAATTCGATAATCAAGTGTTAATTTGTAGCGGGTATTGGCTGTAATATTGATTTTTTGTTCTATATATAATGGAGCACCTGAACCTAGTTTTAAATAGGTTTGTTGCTTTTCTTGCTCTACACGGTAAGTTGCGGGTGCTTTTGCCTCTAAATTTCTCCATAAATACGCTCTGGGAAAAGATCCTAAGCCCATGCCTGTTAATAGGGTAAGCCAGTCATCATCCATCATTTCATAAGAGGCTTTCCAATGTGAGCTACGAAAGCCTGCTTCTTGATAGGCTTGTTTAAATCTATTCTGGATAAAACTTCCTTGTAATATCGGGGTTGCAATTACTGCTGTGGCAGTTATTAGTAAAGGAACCCAGAGTATTTGTTTCCAATTGGATTTAAGTTGTTGTTTATAACAAATACAAAAGCCGATGATGAGAGTAAAAGCAACAAATACCAAGGCGATATAAGTGCCTCTGGAAAATGTAACCATTATGCTATATAAGCTGCCGGAGAATAAAATAAGGGCGAATATTGATTTAAGTAGTTTATGACTGGATGTATTAAATAATAAGAAAATGAACGGTAGTGTTAAGATTAAATAGGCATCAATATGAGCGCCACCTGTGTGCATACTATAAAAGGTGGCTGTAATACGAAAATCCGACTCATAATCAAATAATCCAGTGAAGGTATAACGTTCCACAAGGGTGAAAAATATGGTGGCTGTTAATCCTGATAAAATGCCGTAACCAAGCCATGTCGTACTATTTTTATACAGGTGATGGTTATATATTAGCATGGGCAATAGCAGTATGCTCCAAATGAAGCCTTTAGCAACTCTAATGCTATTGTAATGACTGTGGTAGTTGGAAAATGCATTGGCATCAATATCTTGTAAAGGGAAAAGTCCTTTAAGCAGGCTAATGAGATAGAAAACGCTATAAATAGTGAATAAAAACAGAGCGGATGGTTTTATGTGCTGAAAAGGGGAGGTATATCTTCCATACCATAACCCTGAGGCTAAAGTAAGTAAGATAAGATAATCAAACTCTGAGAAAAAGAATCTTCCTGTCCAGGGAGAAAAATTAAGGATAGGAAGTAGTGTGGGTATTGCAAGTAACCAAAATTGTGGATAGTAGCGTAGCAGTAATCCATAGAGCAACATTCCCATTGTCAGTAGTAAAGAGCTTTCTGGATAATCTATTATTTTCCATACTAGCAGTGCAATAAGTATTAATGCAATGATTTTTGCTAAAGGCGTACCCTGAGTGATTACTTGTAGGGAATGCGCTTGTTCACCTGGCGCGTAGGGTTGTGAATCTCTCGTAATTTCCGTTATGTTTTCTGTGTTTTTAATACTAAGCTCGGGTTGCTGGAACCATTGAACGACCAGGTTGGCAAGTTTATAAATTATAAAAGCAGCAAAAAAACTGATCAGTAAGTTAGTGGGGTCTGGATGTTTACTCGCAAGAAATAATTTACTTGTTTCCATGATAAAGCAGAGTATCACGGCATACACGCCTGCTTTAATTTCTGCATTTGTTTTATGATTGTTCGGTCTGTATCTCCATAACCATAAGCCAAGACCTACCGGAAGGTACATGATAATTATGCTTAGCAAGCTATTAAGTGCGACAGATTCTGTTGAATAGTAGTGATAGTAAAACGGCAGCCAATTAATATTATTTAATTGTTCGGCAATATTATCTGTTAGCTGTAAATCAATAAGAGACCAGCCGTTTAAACTGGCGAGTAAAAAAAGATAAGGGGCTAGCATAAAAGGTATGTATTTTTTTATGCGATATACATGTAAAGAAAGGTTTTTAATAGTTAAATTTTTATACAGTTTTTCACCTAATGCCATGCCTGTCATACGCATAATGATAGAGAGGCCTTGTGCAATACCTGAAATTAAAAATAGTTGAATACTTTCTATTATGGCTCCAAACACAAAGCCGATAAGTATTACTGCCATTAATCTTTGTGGATGCCATTTAAAAACAGCACTAACTAAAATACCTAAAGGAATAGTAAGTGCTATTTCTGATATTAGTTTGCTTGTACAGCGAACTATACCGCCACAGCTATTCGAAATGAAAAGCGCATCATTTCCTTTGGCTAATTTGTTTGCTAATTCTGTGTATGAGGTAATAAAATCATAAGGAAAAAAGCTAATAAACAGGTAACCGAGTATATATAAGATGGCACCGGCAAGTAATGCGTTTTTACCACCTTGAATAATGTGTGTAACAAGACCTCGCAGTTTCTTTCCATAACCAAACCATAAGGCTAAACCAATAACACTGCCCATTGTTTCGGCTATTAAGTCATTTTGCGAGACTGTTCTTGGTGGAAAAAATTGTTGATAGAATTCGATAGTGACAGCGAGAGTGATGCTGAAAGAAAGAATTAATATGCTTGTGACAATAGTTTGAATGCGTAGTAGCCTTGTCTTACTAATAAAGTAAGCGGCAAAAGAGAAAGTGAGAGGAATATATAGGATGATGTTGGCTATCCAGTCAGCTCGGGAAGCTGCTCCTAAATTAAGGTATCGAATTTTCTCAAATGATTGCAGAGCTTTTTCAAATTGAATGGGGTGGTAGTCTAGTGGAACCAGACTACCGTAGATTATAAAGAGAGTGTAGGCAAGTGTGAAATACAACGTTGTTGAAGAGTATTGCAGCATATTTTCTTGTTTACTTGCATGTTTTTGTTAAAGGGATTAGCTTGGTTATCAACAGCCCGCACCACCATTTGTTATGATAGTGGCTTCTACAGTCGCCGGACCACAAAAAGTGTAATTTCCAGGAGTAGTAGTACGGTGTAAACTAAATGTAAAATTAGAGCCACCCGTGTAATTGTATGTAATTAGACTATTGTTGATAGACCAGGATCCAATTAATTCCCTTGGATCAATGGGATCGTTAACACCTTTTTTATAGTCATACAGGTCACCTCCCGTACTACCCGCAGAACCAATATGCTCTTCCTGATTTTCAAATCCTCCTGCTCCATTAGACACACAAACAATACTGCCTGGAAGTGTGTTACTTATTTGGGCGCTGGTAAGTTGGGGGTCGCTACAAGCTGCTACCGCGTTATTAGCTAAAATTATTCCTGATAAAAGTATTCCGTACTGAAAATGTTTAAACATAAGATTCTCCTGATTTAAAAAACTAAAATTGGTACTATTAAATATTTATACTCACACTTGGTGAGTAGGAAAAATGAAAAATCGTATTTTCTCTGTAATTGTAGTCATTAAAAATACGGTAATTTTTACCCTAAAATAATGCTTGATTTTTTATCAGATTCTGCGTTTTTTTTAGCAACAATAATCGCTTTTTCTTGTAATGTAAATTTATTGCTTACTTTTGGCAAAATAGAGGGGGAAATGTATATCGTCTAAGTGTATAGCACTTATGTAATAAAAAGTCTATGAAAAATTTCTCTGTATTATATTGGTTGACTTAATTAGAGGTAACTTCTAGGCTGTCTAAATTATGGATAATAAATTCAATATGTGATAATTTTAAATAATTATAGATCATAAAAGTAAAGTAAAGAGCTCTTCAAGT
>CAYMPX010000163.1:0-6388 GCA_964392135.1 uncultured Methylomarinum sp. | reverse complement strand
GAATGGCTTTATGCAAAAATGGAGAAAATAGCGTTTTATCTATGATAATAAAATTCAGTTGGCATTCAGATAATTTATGGATAATAGAATTCGCAAATCGCACAAGTTTTTATAAAAGATAGATTGAATTATTCTTTTATAATAAAATAGCGCCTGTAATTTATTTTTTAAGGAACTGGCTTTTATCATAAAGATAGCAATCAGTTATTTTAACCACAACAAGAGAGAGATAAAAAAATGAAAAAAACATTAGGAGCATTAGCTACTGTTGCTTTAATCGCTTTAAGCGGACAAGCTATCGCTGATCAGGAATTAAAAGTAGGTAAGAAAATTTATGACCGTGCATTTGGTCGTGGTTGTGGTGCTTGTCATGACATCTCCTCTAACCCACAATTAGCGGCTTTAATCAAAGCAGGTGAACTAGACCTGGCAAGCTTTTCTAATACATTAAAAAATGGTAAAAATGGTATGCCTAAAGCTATGGCAGCAATCATGGCTATCAAACCTGTAAAAAAAGCAGGTTACTCTGAAGACGAAGCAATTGCAGCTGTATACAAATTCTTAAGCAAATAATTTTCTTAATCCTTGCATACAAAAAAGCCGCTTCAAATGAAGCGGCTTTTTTGTATCGGGTTATTTTTAAGCAATCAAATTAAACCACTTATTCACCATTACCCAGCTCAGCCTTATACTCAGCCTCAGAATGAGATAGACGGTAACGACGTCTTACCCAAAAACCAGCAATTGCAGCAATCATTAAACCACATGAAGTCAACGTAAGGTAAATCAGGTTTTTTAGATGTGAAACTTCTTTAATAACCGCCTCACTCACCTGCCCCTGAACTTGTTGTTTTTCAGGCATTGAATAGGATTGCAATACTTTCACATCATTCTTTATATCTTGAATTGTTCCTAAAGATGACGTGACTTTCCCCATTCGAATACTTTCTTCCAATGATCTTAGCTTACTTTCAATTGAACCACTTATCAAACCAACAAGCTGCCCTTTTAACGTATTAATTTCTGCTGATAACACAGGATTTTGAACCGCATAACTGGCGGAAACAGTCCTGTTATTAGAATTAAAACGATCTAATATATTACCTGCTGGCAACAAAAAAAAACCAAAAACAAAAACAACAATCATTAATAAAGAAGCGGCTAATAATAAAAACCTATTCGCCTTAATTAAGCCATGCTGATGTGGGATATTCTGCAGAACAACAATATCATGAGGTTCTTTACTCCCGGGAAATCCTGATTTTATCTCACGCATATTACACTCATTATTATTATTCCCTTTCAAGGGGTTGTAATGAACACATAGTTTTTATTATACAAGTTTAGTCAAAACATGCCCGACTAATTTCAGCTTCCAGTCAAATACAATCAGAAATAAACGGACTATTCTAGCAACACACTCTCTGCCCGACTATTATTTATTCAAGAGAGCAGGCTTAAAGCCCGCCCTGCCTAAGCCTGCACTTTCTTCGCTGCAATTCGCATTCTTAATGCATTGAGCTTAATAAAGCCTTCTGCATCTTTTTGGTTATATGCGCCCTCATCATCTTCAAATGTTGCGATACTTTCATCAAATAAACTATCTGTTTTTGATTCTCTACCAACCACCACAACACTCCCCTTATAAAGCTTAACTCTCACCGTACCATTCACCGTAATTTGAGAATTATCAATCATACCCTGTAGCATTTCACGTTCAGGACTCCACCAATAACCGTTATAAATCAAAGTCGCATAGCGAGGCATTAATTCATCTTTTAAATGCGCAACTTCTCTGTCCAATGTGAGTGACTCCATCGCTCTATGGGCTTTCAGCATAATAGTACCTGCGGGTGTTTCATAACAGCCTCTGGACTTCATACCCACATACCTGTTTTCAACGATATCAGATCGACCAATACCATTGTCTCCCCCTAATGTATTCAATTTTTCCATCACTTCATTAGGTGTGTGTGGCACACCATCAATCGCAACAATATCGCCTTTTAAATAGCTTAACTCAACATAGCTTGCCTGGTCTGGTGCATTTTCAGGTGAAACACTCCAACGCCACATGCTTTCTTCTGGCTCTGCCCAAGGGTCTTCCAGAATATCTCCTTCATAAGAAATATGTAATGAATTAGCATCCATTGAATAAGGTGATTTCTTGCCTTTTTTGTTTTCAACCGCAATACCATGCTTTGCCGCATAGTCCAATAACGACTGGCGGGAATTAAGATCCCATTCCCGCCAGGGTGCAATAATATGAATATCGGGACGCAGAGCATAAGCGCCTAATTCAAACCGTACTTGATCATTGCCTTTACCTGTTGCGCCATGTGATATAGCTTGAGCGCCCGTTTCATTCGCAATTTCAATCAGACGTTTGGCAATTAAAGGTCTGGCTATAGAGGTACCTAAAAGATACTCGCCCTCATAAATCGCATTGGCACGAAACATAGGGAAAACAAAATCTCGGGCAAACTCTTCACGCAAATTTTCAATGTAAATTTCTTTGATACCAATGGCTTCCGCTTTCGCCCGTGCAGGCTCTACTTCTTCCCCCTGACCAATATCAGCAGTAAATGTAACCACCTCACATGAGTAGACATCTTGCAACCATTTTAAGATAACAGAGGTATCTAACCCCCCTGAATAGGCCAATACAACTTTATTGATTTCTGACATAATGCCCTAACACTATAGAATTAAAAATCGCTCAATTATACCGAAAAATTACTGCCTAATTTAATATCTTTCCAAGACTTTCTTTAAACCTATGCGCTGAATCTACAATAACGCATAAAAAACACCCTAACCCACAAAATCCATAATAACTCTTCTATTCTGCGCTCTCCCTGTTGGAAACCGATTACTTCTGACAGGTTTACTTTCCCCATAAGCTTTTATCTTAATACGCGTTTCAGCCAGACCTTTACTGACTAAATAATGCTTAATCACATCCCCTCTTTTTTGCGAAACCTTTAAATTATTTGCTCTTGACCCTTTACTATCTGTATAACTTTTAATGATGACATGCCCATTAGATAAAAAATCCTGCATATAACGAGCTATCAAATCCAGACGCTGCATTTCTGTTTGCGTCAGATTGATATTTCCTTTCCTGTAATAAATAGTGCTTAAAGCATCCGGACCGAATACACTTAATCGAATGGTTTTATTATCTTGCTCAGCCAGCTCCCCTGCTTTTATACTGATTTTATTTTTTGGCACACCTAATGTATTAAGTTGATTAACGATCAAACCAGCCCTTTTTAAAAACCATTTTTTATCACGCTTACCCGCAATAACCGTATCACTCGCTACAACGACCCGAGCCCCTTTTACTTCTTTTATATATTTAGCGGTATTGTTTAATTGCTGCAAGATACTTGAAGTTAATTGCTTACTCGAAGATTTAAAAAACAAGCTTTTCGTCAGCCTGTCTTTAAAATCATGCGGAAGAAAATCCTTTCTACAACCAATAAACTGCTGATATTTTGTTATGAAATTCACTGCAGAAACAGCAACGCGTGTTTCAGGGAATGACTTACTCATAGATGAATTGACATAATCAAATTGAGGAAATAACCCTTTGGCTAACATGGCCAGCATTATTTCAGCGGTTGCACCATAAACACTGAGCCTGGAATATTTTTGACTATTAATAGACTGTTCAAGCGTAACCCGGTAATCTGGCGAGAAAACAACATCATGCCGCCAGGGAGGCGATTCCACAGTCAAACTCGCCTTAATAACCTCAAGGTTCAGCCGATCTTCTCTAATTGAGAAGCGTAATAATTCACCGGACTGATGTGTAAAGTCAGCAATACCATAGGAAGGTATTTCTTGCTTTAACTCACAATATGACGAGCCGGCATTCATTTCCCAATTTGCCTTTGATAGCGGCACAGAATGATAATCCGCATGACTCGCAGAACAGATAAGAAAAAAAACTGACACGATATAATAGCTACTATTCCTCATACTTCTTATAGCGACTACACTCTGCTTTTTTTTAATTTTTCTGCAAGAAACCAAGTACTTTAGTTAAAAATTCCTCAGGGACATCGACATGTAGCCAATGATTTGCATGCTCTAACACCGCAACTTCTGCCTTTAAAAAATAATCGTCAATGGCTTGTTGGTTGGTATAGTTTGAATTCCCTCCCATAATAAACAATGCGGCTCCCCCAAATGAGGTAACGGATTTAGTATCAGGAAAACCAATAATAGTATCAGCTGACTGATAAAAAATATCTAAATTAATGCGCCAACTGTATTTACCGTCTTTTAGTTGCAGATTTTGCAATAAAAACTGACGATAAGACTGTTCAGGAATAACGGCTGATAAAAATTCATCCGCCTGTTTTCGGTTTGATATTTGCTCTAAAGGTAATTGCTTTAAAGCATTAATGGTTTGATCAAAACTGTGTTGATAAGCCACCGGGGAAATATCAGCAACAATCAAATGCTGGATCCTTTCCGGGTAATTTAAAGCAAACCACATCGCCACCTTCCCGCCCATGCTATGCCCTAAAATATTGGCAGTGGCTAACTGCTGCTCATCCATAAATAACTTTAGATCCTCAGCCATTATAGGGTAATCCATTTCTGGATCATGCGGTGACAAACCATGATTACGCATATCTAACACATACACATGATAATCATCCGCAAGCCTCTTGGCCATTTGCCGCCAATTACGCGCCGAAGCGAAAAAACCATGTAATACGATCAAAGGGGACTTGGAACTGTCCCCATAGTTTTCAAATGCTAACTTGACAGATTTCATGCAAAACTAAATCCTGCACCAATAATACCGCCAAACACTCCCCCCCAAACAACCAGCCAGCCTAAGTGCTGACGAATAATCTCTTGTACCATTTCTTTCACTAACTGAGGTGTTAATTCATTAAGACGTTTATCAATCACTGTTTCTACTTTACTAATAATATCTTCACCAATTTTATGTGAATTTAAACCCTGCTCTAATGCCGCTTTAAATCGGTCTGACTCAACCATTTCTGTCAAAGTCAACTTCATTTTCTCGGTAAAGGGTTCTTTTAAAGGCACTAAAGCCTCTTCACCTCCCATCATTTGCAACATACTGCCAAATGACGATTCCATAATTGAAGAGACCAACCCTTCATAAACTTTATCATAATCAACTGCGGCCATCAGCGGCTCTAGATTTAATAATTTATCCCCTTGCTGCTCTTCTGTATGAATAAACTGTTCTACATTTTCTATGGTAAAAAACTGCTTCATCATCAAATCTTTAATGGATGTTTTAAATTCTTCAAAGCGATTAGGAATCACTCCCGAGCCGTACAACAAAGGGACTTTTTCAAACAGCATATATATTGCGATCCAATTAGTTACCGCGCCTGATAAAGCAAAAAAACCGATTGATTTAATTAATTCTGATTGAACAGGACAAAGATAACCTGTCGCAATAATAGCAATGGCAATAAAATTAGTAAAAAAGCTTTTATTAAATATTTTTTTCATGTTTTCCAAAGAAGTTCGATTTGTATACTAAAGACAGAACATTTTGTCTCAAAAAATAACAACCGCATTATAAAGGATTAAGAAAACAGAGGGGACAGAAAGGTAAATAGCACGCTCCCATCCTTATGGGATTTTAAAAATGGAGTAAACAACAGGTTTAATCCGCTATCAACTCAAAACCCGCCTGATATCTAACCTGAAAACACAGCAGACTTGAGCTGTTTAGCGACAATAAAACTTATCCATAGCATAAAAAATAAGACAATAACTTACATTGAGCGGCTATTATCACCTGAAAAATTGATTTAAACTACACCCCTGATTTTCATATATTTAGGTGTAGAAAAATTAACACAAGCAACTACTCAATAGAACGCTTGGATCACTTAGGTATCGTTGCAGGTGTGATAAAAGATTTGAACATTGTTCAGCTCATTGATGATCGCCTTGGCACGTTTGAGGGTGAGACTTTATCGGCAGGTGAAACCGTTGCAGGCATGATTATCAATGGTCTTGGGTTCTCTAATAAACCCTTGAGTTTGACTCCGCTTTTTTTCAAACACTGCCCGTTATCGCTCTTATTTCATGAAGGCGTGAAGGCAGAAGACTTTAATCGCTTTAAATCAGGGCGAGTTTTAGACCGTTGTCATGGCTATGGCACGGAATTATTGTTCAGTGAAATTTCTCTGAATGTCTGCCGCCAAGAAAAGGTTGATACTCGCTTTAATAGCCTTGATAGCACTCGCTTTACGCTCTCTGGCGATTATCTGGCAAAAACGGATGACGAAACTATTGCCATAAAATTAGGGCATTCTAAAGACCATCGTCCCGATTTGAAGCAGGTAATGCTGGAAATGATGGTTTGCCATGATGG
>CAYMPX010000162.1:0-6390 GCA_964392135.1 uncultured Methylomarinum sp. | reverse complement strand
CTAGTGCCGCTGTGGAGCCAAAAGACCCGTCAGGATTCGGGTATTATTGAATCCTGGTTCCTAAGCAAAGCAGGCGTACCCTTCGCAATTGATGCGCTTCGTTCCTCAGCACATCCTATAGACATGATTTTTATTTTTCTAGTTCCCTCGCCTCGTGCTTCGTGGAAACGCATTTGAAACACGTTGCATATCCAAAGAAAGAACCTATTACCTCCCTCTTTAAAAAATAGGCTTGAGGGGCTGCTCGGCTATATTGGTTTTAAACTTCCAGCACATTCAATACTCGTGCGCTTTACTTTTTCCCCTAATCTTATAGTGGTTAACTGCCCTCCCCATAAACATCCTGTATCAATTGCATAACAATTATCTCCCTGGTAATAACCCAGGGTTGACCAGTGCCCAAAAATAATTTGCATATCTGCTGATTTTCGTTCTGGTACCCTGAACCAGGGCATTAAATGACTGGGCTGAGAACCAATCGCACCACTGTGTTTAAAATCTAATCGTCCATTAATATCACAATATCTCATACGGGTAAAACAATTGATGATAAAGCGTATTTTATCCATTCCCTTTAATTCAGCATGCCAACTATCCGGTTTATCACCATACATCTGGTTAAAAAAATCAACATGATCGGTGCCTTGTAATACTTGCTCCGCTTTTAACGCCATTTTCCTGGTTTTAAAAAAATCCCACTGAGGAGGTAGCCCCGCATGTAGCAAACAAAAATCATGATTATGATGAAATAAGGGTCTGTGCCTCAACCAATGTAATAATTCGTCACAATCAGCGGCTTGCAGCACTTGATCTAGCGAGTCTTTTTTATGTGGTTTTCTTTGTTTATAAGCAGTCGCAATTAAATGTAGATCATGATTACCAAGTACCGTAACCGCTGAACTCCCCAATGACTTTACAAATCGCAAAGTATCTAAAGACTTTGGGCCTCGATTAACTAAATCACCTGCAAACCAGAGCTGATCTGATCTGTCATCAAACTTCACCTTATCCAGCAGCTTTAATAAGTCATCAAAACAGCCCTGAATATCACCTATTGCATAAATTGCCATTTTCTTAAAAAATATTAATGCAATGTACGTGGAATAGACAAGGTAAACTGAGGAATAGGGGCTTTAAAGTTATCCCCGGTATCAGAAACCATTAAATATTTACCTTGCATAACACCTACGGCTGTTTCAATCATTGCGCCACTGGTATAACGAAAGGATTCTCCAGGCTTTAAATAAGGCTGCTCACCAATAACACCTTCCCCTCTCACTTCCTGAACTTTGCCATTTGAATCTGTTATCAACCAATGTCGTGATAATAATGTGGCAGGAACCCTCCCTACATTGGTAATCGTAATGGTATAAGCAAAAACATAGCGACCTTCATCAGGAGATGATTGAGATTCGACGTAATGTGGTGTTGTTTTAATTAAAATTTTATTTTTTTCACTCATGCTTAGATGATATAACAATTCGGGGTATGATACTAACCCACTTATTTAAGGTAAGCGGGTTCGCATACTCACCCCAACCGACATTTCACTCGCTATCGTTTATGAAAATTAAACCGTTATTTTTGTTACTACTCATTTATTGTACACAGCCGGTATTGTCGGCTGATATTGATAGCTTATTTGCTGCGGCTATTTTAGGTAAAACAGAAAGAATTAAATTTCTTTTAGCCGGTGACGTGGATGTTAATGGCAAAACGGCAACAGGTCGTACCGCTATGATGGGTGCTTGCTTTAATGGCAATATTCGGGTTGTGAAAGTATTAATGGCTTATGGTGCCGATGTTAATTTAGCGGATAATTTAGGCTCGACTGCATTAATGGATGCAGTTATTTTTGGGAATGCTAATCTGGTTAAATTACTCATTACTGCGGGAGCAAATGTGAATGCTGTGGATAAACAAAAAGTCTCAGTGTTAGAAAAAGCCAAAAGAACCCAATCAGCAACTATTATTAAAATAATAGAAACTGCGATTGCAGATCAAAAATTAGCTGAACCCGAAGCGACAGCAACTGACGATAACCCAGAAACAGCGACAAAAGACAATCCCCCTGAAGAAAAAAAAGCACAACAGTAAAAATGACAGCTCAATTGAAACAAGAAAAAAACTTACACATTCATATTTTAGGTATTTGTGGCACGTTTATGGGTGGACTCGCCGTTATTGCCAGAGAATTAGGCTATCAAGTCAGTGGCTCGGATCAGAATGTTTATCCCCCTATGAGCACGCAACTTGAACAGCAAGGCATTCAGTTAATGAAGGGTTATAAAGCTGAAAATTTAGACTGCAAACCGGATTTAGTGGTGATTGGTAATGCCATGTCGCGTGGTAACGCAGAAGTTGAAGCCGTTTTAAATCGTGGGCTTCACTATATATCTGGTCCTCAATGGCTATCTGAACAGGTGTTGCAAAACAAATGGGTTTTAGGCGTTGCAGGGACACACGGAAAAACCACGACCAGCAGTATGCTTGCCTGGCTTTTAGAAGATCATGGTTTTAAACCCGGGTTTTTAATTGGAGGTATTCCGTTAAATTTTGGAATTTCTGCGCGTTTAGGCGAATCTGATTTTTTTGTTATTGAAGCCGATGAATATGATTCCGCTTTCTTTGATAAACGCTCAAAATTTGTGCATTACCGTCCGAGAACGGCTGTGCTTAATAACCTGGAATTTGATCATGCGGATATTTTTGATGATCTTGATGCCATTAAAAAACAATTCCATCATTTAGTAAGAACCATTCCGGGTGATGGTTTAATTATCGCTCCAGAATCTGACGATAATATTTCAGATGTATTGGATATGGGCTGCTGGACGCCTGTTGCAAAAACAGCCATTCATTTGGATGCGCAATGGCAAGCACAATTAATCAATGCGGATGGTCGTCAGTTTAAAGTAATATTCGAAGGTAAAGAGCAAGGTGTTGTCGATTGGTCTTTAACGGGAGAACATAATGTATATAACGCGATGTCAGCTATTGTTGCGGCAAAACATGTAGGGATATTACCTGTTGATGCCATTAATTCACTAAAACACTTTAAAAATGTTAAACGCCGTATGGAAGTGATTGCCAAAATAAACGGTGTCACTATCTATGATGATTTTGCCCACCATCCTACAGCGATACAAACCACTTTAGATGGCTTAAGAAAACAAGTAGGGACTGATAAAATTATCGCGATTGTAGAACCAGGATCTAACACTATGCGTATGGGAGTACATACCCGGTCACTTGCAGAGTCTTTAAAACTTGCAGACTCAGCTATTATTTATCAACCTGAAAATTTAGATTGGGATTTATCTGAGTTAAAAAAATATGCCGATAATATTGATATCTGTATCACACTCGATGCCATTATTAATCAATTAAAAATAGAATCCAGTTCAAAATGTCACTTTTTATTGATGAGTAATGGAAGTTTTGGCGGGATTTACCAACGTCTACTGAATGAGTTGAAATAAACGAACAGTCAGTTTAATATATGAGAAGCGCATTCGGTGGCAACCATGCGCCTCCTATTATCAGGATATTCTATATTTCTGCACTTTCTTAACCTAACAAATCGTCAAGCTTCGATTGTACAGTTGAATCATAATGGCGCTTTAATGTTGATTCTGTAGGACGAGGAGGCATTTCTGATTCAATCTGATATGTTAAATTAGCGATAAAATGACGTTTCAACGTTGAATCTTCAGGAATCTGTAACTGTACTGTTTTTTCTGCTGCAGTTGGACTGGCAATAACAACTGGCACTACGTCTTGTTCAACAACGTCTTGTTCAACAACGTCTTGTTCAACAACGTCTTGTTCAGAAACCTTAACCTCAGAAGGCTTACCTTCTTGTGCAGGTGCCGATGTTTCAGCCATTATTTTACAATACAGATTTTTTATTGTCTCTAATAAAGACATATTTTCCTCTCTTAATGCGCTCAGGTTTTGCCATTTTACAGGCTGATTTTATACAAAATGACTGTCCTTTTTAAGGGCTAAAACAGTTCGTGTCAAGTTTATTTTTATTTATACAAAATCCAGCTCACAACACACCCACTAAGAAGATATTTCCTCATTCCCACGCTCCCGCAGACCGATCTGGATATAAGCACTGTAGCATTCCCACCGAGGACGGTGGGAATGAGAGGTAGTCAATAGTAGAGCAGACTTTAGTCCACGCAATAGACTAATTAATATGTTGATGTTTCTCTTCGATCATTTCATCAATTCTGGTCATGACATCAGCACTCGCATCTTCTGATTGCTGCATTTGATCGATAATATTATCCAATAACTGCGTATCATCTAGCCAATTTTTACGCGAAATTGTATAGGCTTGCTGTGTATAGTTATGAACATTAGCATGAGGCAAGTCTAAAGTCGCATAAGCATGGGTTCCACGAAATTGTTGATAACCAATACCCTCATAATACCATTGCCCAAGACGACAACTATGATGATCGACATTGATTGCATCGGCTTGTGAACATGAGTCTGGCTCTTCAATAGCCACATAACCATTTTGTTTAAAAATAATATGATCTAACTTTGTTAATAAACCAAAACTTTTATCTTTTGCATAAGCAATATAGCCTATGGACGCTTTGGCTGAATCAGAAAGTTCTGAAAACTGAATTCTAAAGGAATTAACTTGCCCCATCACTTCCTCGGATAAATTAGCCGAGGTTTCTGCTTCCTTATGCATTTGTTCAACGCGTTGATTAAATGAAGTCAACGTTTTAGAAACTTCCAAAGCAGCATCTTTGGTATGTTCGGATAAACTTTTTACTTCTTCAGCAACCACAGCAAAACCACGCCCATGCTCTCCGGCACGCGCGGCTTCAATTGAAGCATTTAACGCCAGAAGATTCGTTTGATCCGCAATCCCTGTAATCATGGATAAGGAATCGGTTATTTTTTTACTGTCATTAATTAAAGCCGAAACAACCTTAGAAACCGAATGAATATTATCATTAATATTGGCCAGTGAAAAACTAATCGTATCAACAGTAGTCAAACTCTCACCTGCACTGTCTCCGGTTTCTATGGTAATGTCCTCAACCTTTTGCATTTGCTCTGTGATGTTTATTAAATCGTTTTGATTTGCTTTCAGATTATTTAATAAATTAGCGGTATTAAGCCCATGTAAACCTGCTGATAAACGGTTTTTTATCATTAAGCGGTCATTTTCATTCATATAGTGCAGCGCTTCATTGACGTTTTCAGCAGATGTCTTTAATAAACCCGGGAAACCATCAGCCAATACATATCTATCATGATTGCCTTTTGATGCTTGATGAAAACTGGCATTAATTTCTTTAAAATAAGACTCCATAATATCCAGCATTTCATTCAACTCCCAGACAACCTTACCGACTTCCCCTAAGCCTTTGGTGTTGGTAATCCGGTGATAAAGCTCACCTTCATTCGTGCGTAACAACACGGTCTGCATTTGTTCAATAGCATCTAACGGTCTTTTTACGCTAGTCACTATATAAATAGCGGCAGCAAAAAAGCAAAGCATAAAACCCAGGTTAATCCAGGAAAAACCCAAGATATAAAAAGTATAGCTAAAGTTGAGTATCGCTAAAAAACCAATAGCTATCACGGCATAAGTTATTTTATGCCTCAAAAATAGAATATTAGCACTGGAATGTTTCATAAAATGTTTCATAAAATCATACTCCGTTGGGCTTATACAAACTTAAAACAAGACTGTCATAGTTTGTTGCTCCAGATTGAGCAACAACATCAACTAAATAGGCAATTGAATTAGCCGGAGCATCTTTTACAGACGAACGTTTTTCTATGGCTAGCATCTCTTTATAAACAGGTATTAAGACATCCAGAGCTGATTGAGGCGGCTTACGCCTGACCGAATAATAACCTTGCAATTTACCATCCTTGTCATAATCGGGGGTGATATTGGCAAAAACCCAATAATAGCCACCATCAGCACATAGATTTTTAGCAAAACCAAAAAACTCATTACCTGCCTTTATGGTATCCCACATAAACTTAAATACCCCCCTGGGCATATCAGGATGGCGAATAATATTATGCTGTACCCCTAATAACTCAGACTCTGAAAAACCGGCAATATCCATAAAAATACGATTAGCATAGGTTATACGCCCTTTTGTATCTGTCTTTGAAACAATAAAATCATTAACACCTAAGTTCCGACGATTATTGTTTGGAGTAATTTTAAGCTTCATAAAACCATACCTTTTAAAGTTTTTGTATGATTCTATTCTATTTTTGATAAAAATATTACTTTTTGTAAGGCATAAACTACACAATAAAACCCTAAGGAAATGACAGCTAAGTTTCAGATGGTTTTTGCTTACATAAATAGAGCGAATGGTCACACAATGG
>CAYMPX010000161.1:0-6414 GCA_964392135.1 uncultured Methylomarinum sp. | reverse complement strand
CAACTGCTTTTTTTTGTTCTGCTGTAAATGGCATTTTAATCCCTATAGATTAATTAGTAAAAAACAAAACCACTTTTCAATGGCTTACTTAACGACATTGTCTCCACAATAGGGCGTAGAAACAGATGTTACCGGGAGGTCTCTCTCCTACCCATATTGAATGCTATAAAGTTACTTAGCTATTCAAATTAAAAATTTTCCTGGGTACTAGTTTACCATCCAATCGCATTTCACCCAAACCTAAAAATACCTGTTCGCTATACATGCGAACCTTATTTTGAGCTTGACCAATGCCATCCAGAGTAATTTGCTGACCATGATTAATTAACACCGCCTGTTTAGCAGAAAGCTCAACCACAGGCATACTTTCTAATGGCTTATCGACAGCGAGCAAACAGCCAGTCAATGCTTCTAAACTCATAGCCTGTAACTGTTCAATAGTCAATGCATCAGCTATTTTAAACTGGCCCGCTTGCGTTCTACGCAATTCAACAACTGTTCCACCACAGCCTAATTGATGCCCAATATCTTCAGCTAAAGAACGTATATAGGTTCCTTTAGAACAAAATACATCCAGGGTTAAGGTATCGCGGGTTACTGCCAATAAATTCAATTCAAAAATTGAAATTCTGCGGGCTTTTCGCTCTATGGTTTTACCTTCTCTGGCTAATTCGTAGAGCTTTCTGCCATTATGCTTTAATGCAGAGTACATAGGAGGAATTTGATCTATTTCTCCGGTAAAGCTATGCAAGCAGGCTTCAATTTCAGCTAATGACAATTCAGGGACAGGCTTTTCTGCGATTACCCGACCTTCTGCATCACCGGTATCTGTCATCACACCCAGCTTAACCACCACTTGATAACGCTTATTATCATCCAGCATCATTGCAGAAACTTTCGTTGCTTCCCCAAAACACAAAGGCAGCAAACCCGTAGCCATTGGATCTAAACTACCGGTATGCCCTGCTTTATTTGCGTTAAATAACCGTCTAACTTCTTGTAATACCCGATTAGATGAGACACCCAATCGCTTATCCAGCAATAGAATGCCATGAACATTACATCCCGACTTACGCTTACTCAACAACTACTCCTGATCTTGCTCATCTTGCTTATTCTCAGACAAAAGTTCTGCAACGCGCATACCGGTATCAAAGGAATTATCGTAATAAAACCTAAAATCAGAAATATGTCTTAATCGCATTCTTTTTGCAACCTGATGACGAATAACAGGTGCCAACTCATTAAGTGCTTTAACATTTTCAGCTTTAGCCTGCTCATCGCCGTTTAAAACAGTGACGTAAATTTTAGCAACTGCCAGATCTTTAGAGACCACAACCTCATTGACTGTAACAAAACCTAAACGAGGATCTTCAATCTCACGTTGCAAGACAAACGCAAGTTCTTTTTGCATTTGTGAAGAGACTCGTTCACTACGTCCATACTCTTTAGCCATAATCTAGAGTTCCCGTCTCACTTCTATGCGTTCGAAAACTTCAATCTGGTCACCACTTTTGACATCGTTATAGTTCTTCACACCGATACCACATTCCATGCCCATTTTAACTTCATTAACATCATCTTTAAATCGACGTAATGACTCTAGCTGTCCTTCATAAATAACAATATTGTCACGTAACACTCTAATAGGTAGATTGCGTTTCACGTAACCGTCGATCACCATACAACCGGCAATAGCACCAATTTTTGGTGATTTAAACACATCACGCACTTCGGCAAGACCGACAATTTTTTCCTGTATTTCTGGCGCCAGCATACCGCTAATAGCACGTTTAACCTCATCAATCGCTTCATAAATGATGCTGTAATAATGTAAGTCAATTTCTTTTTCCTGGATTAATTTACGTGCAGCTGCATCCGCACGTACATTAAAGCCCATCAAAATGGCACCCGATGCCAAGGCAAGATTGGCATCCCCTTCGTTAATACCACCCACACCACCATAAACACATTTCACAGTTACTTCTTCATTAGAAAGTCTGATTAAAGACTCTCGTAACGCTTCCAGACTACCCTGTACATCCGTTTTAATGACTATATTTAAGGTAGAGGTGTCACCTGCTGCCATTTTAGAGAACACTTCATCCAGTTTAGAGGCTTGTTGTGCCGCATGTTTACTGGATTTTTTTCTATCTTCTCTATGCTCAGCTAATTCTTTCGCTGCTTTTTCATTTTGAGCAAAAGTAAATTCATCACCTGCTTCCGGTGTTCCCGATAAACCTAAAATTTCTACCGGTGCAGAGGGTCCGGCAACTTCAATCGCCATACCATTCTCATCAAACATGGCTCGAATACGACCATATTCATGCCCACATAAAACAATTTGCCCTTTCTTTAAGGTACCTTTCTGAACCAGGATAGTCGCAACCGCACCACGACCCCTATCTAACCTTGATTCAATCACAAATCCAGACGCAGCCCCTTCAACAGGTGCTATTAACTCCAAGACTTCAGTCTGCAAGATAAGCGCTTCAATCAACGCATCAATACCTTCCCCGGTTTTTGCTGAGACCCTAAGAAACTGGGTATCACCACCCCACTCTTCTGGCACCACTTCCAGGGTTGCCATTTCCTGCATCACTTTTTCTGGGTTAGCATCTGGTTTATCCATCTTGTTAATAGCAACAATCATGGGTACGTCAGCCGCTTTAGCGTGTTCAATCGCTTCTTTAGTTTGAGGCATTACCCCATCATCTGCAGCGACCACAACAATCACCACATCCGTTACTTCAGCCCCCCGTGCACGCATGGCAGTAAATGCCGCATGTCCAGGTGTATCAAGAAAAGTCACATTACCATGATCTGTTTTAACCTGGTAAGCACCAATATGCTGAGTAATACCACCTGCTTCGCCAGAAGCAACGCGCGTTTCACGAATATAATCAAGCAATGAGGTTTTACCGTGGTCAACATGCCCCATAATAGTAACAATAGGTGCTCTGGGTAATGTTTCACGATCATCTGCTTGTTGCTGATCAAGCACATCAGCCATCATTTCTTTTTCCAGATCATCATCACTTTGTAAAACAGGTTTATGCCCCATTTCTTCAACCAAAATGACTGCGGTATCTTGATCAACCGTTTGGTTAATCGTTGCCATAATACCTAGCTTCATCAATTCCTTGATCACCTCACCCACTTTAATACTCATTTTTTGGGCTAATTCAGAAACCATAATCAATTCAGGAATAGTAACATCTCTGACTATGGCTTCTACTGGCTTTTCAAACTGGTGCTTGGCATCCTGGTTGGCAGCCAATTGAATTCTTTTTTGCTTACCTTTTTTCCCTTTTGCTTTCCTACCCGTACCGGTAGGCATTGCTTGCCCTCGCCCCGGCGCAAGCCCACGTTTTTTAGCAGGGCCGGCTGGAGGTCTTGCTGCACCGACATTACGATTAGTGTTTGGCGTAGCACCCGCTTGTTTCTTTTTATGTAAGGTCTGCTGTTTTTTAGCTTCTGCCGCTTTTCTTACTTTTGCAGCCGCTCTTTCAATAGAGGCTTCTAATCGGGCTTTTTTCTCAGATTTCAAGCGTTTTGCCGTTTGCTCTTCTTCTGACAGCACAGGTTCTTCAGACTCTGGTTTTGCTTCTGAAACAGCTTCTTTATCAACAGTCTTTGCTTCAGATGTCTCTTGTTTATTTTCAGTCACAGGCGCTTCTTGTATTTCTTGTTTTTTATTTTCTGTCAGCACCTCAATTTTTTCTGAAGCGTCAGTTTGTACCTTTTTCTCAGCTTCAACTGCTTGCTGTTGATGTTTTTTCTCGTCTAATAAAGCTTGCCGACTTGCCTCATGTTTTTTATGTTCCAACTCTTCAGCCGCCATCTCCTGCTTTTGTTCTGCCAATGCCTTTTTAGCCTGTTCTATTTCTTTTTGCTCATTTGACACTTCAGACTCAGTACGTTTTACATAGGTTTTTTTCTTACGCACTTCAACATTAACTGTTTTAGCTGTAGTACCTGACCCTGTGGACTGTTTTAATTCGATTTTTTTACGACGTTTTAATGTTATTTTTTTAGGTGCTGTTTCTTCACCGGGATTTTCTGATTTGCCATGCATTTTACGCAAATGACCTAATAGCTTGACCCGTTCTATTTCATCTATTAAGTCATCAGGCGCAGAAGCAGAAACCCCGGCTTCTTTCAATTGTTCCAGAAAACGATCCAAAGGTATCTTCACCATTTCTGCTAATTCTTTTACTGTTTTATCACTCATATCTGCCCCCTTACCCTTCGCCCTGATCGTCCGCAAACCATGGTTCACGCGCCTTCATAATCAACTTACCCGCTTTTTTTTCATCTATCGATGGGAAAACCAAAAGATCATCAATTGCCTGATCAGCCAGATCTTCCATAGTCACAATCCCTTTAGCCGCCATTTCATGTGCCAACTCAGCATCCATCCCTTCCATTTCAAGAAGGTCTTGCGCCGGAACAGAGGTTTCAACCGCTTCTTCGCTAGCAATGGCATTAATTAACACCGCATCCTTAGCTCGACTTCTTAAAGCCTCTACCAATTCCTCATCAAAACCCTCAATTTCCAACATTTCTTCAACAGGAATGTAGGCAATCTCTTCTACGTTAACTAAGCCAACCTCAACCAAAATATCGGCAATTTCTTCATCAACATCTAGTTGCTCAACAAATGCCTGTTTGATTTTTGCCACCTCATTATTCCCTGAGGCATCTGAGTCACTGGCATCACGAACATTTAATTCCCAGCCTGTTAACTCCGTTGCCAGACGTACATTTTGCCCCCCCCGACCAATTGCTTGAGATAAATTATCACTCGCAACCGAAACATCCATGCTGTGTTTGTCTTCATCAACTACAATCGCTTGTATTTCAGCCGGTGACATGGCATTAATAACAAACTGTGCTTCATTATCATTCCATAAGATAATATCAACACGTTCGCCAGCCAACTCATTTGATACGGCTTGAACTCTTGATCCTCGCATGCCCACACAAGCCCCAACCGGGTCAAGTCTCGGATCATTACTTTTTACTGCAATTTTTGCTCTTGAACCGGGATCTCTTGCGGCTGCCAATACATCAATCAACCCTTCTCCAACTTCAGGAACCTCAAGCCGAAACAATGCAATTAAAAGTTCAGCTGCTGAGCGACTGACAAATAATTGTGGCCCTCTGACTTCCGAGCGAACTTCCTTTAAATAGCCTCGAATACGATCACCAATGCGAATCGATTCTCTAGGAATCATGTCTTCTCTGGAAATATAGGCTTCTACATTACCCCCTAAGTCCAAATAAACACTGCCTCTTTCCAGGCGTTTTACAATACCCGTGACCAGCTCACCCACGCGATCTTCATAAGCTTCAACAATTTTTTTCCGTTCAGCCTCTCTAATCTTCTGAATAATAACCTGTTTCGCTGTTTGCGCAGCAATTCGACAAAAAGCAACCGATTCTATTTGTTCCTCAACAAAATCACCCACCTCAATGTCCGAATTATCCATTTGAGCCGCTTCCAATAATACCTGAGACTCTGGCGCTTCAAGATCTCCATTAATCTCAGCATTCTCATTCATTACTTCCCATAAACGAAATGTTTTGTACTCTCCCGTAACTCTATCAATTTCCACCCGGGCATTAATTTGATTCTCATGACGCTTCATTGCTGCTGCGGCTAATGCGGCTTCTAATGCCTCAAAAACAACTCCCTTATCAATATCTTTTTCATTAGCAAAAACATCTGCTACTAATAAAATGTCTTTATTTGCCATTGCGCCCTCCTTTTTTAATTGAGTAATCAGGCACTAATCGAGCTTTGCTCATCGCCTGAAATGGAATTTCTAAAAGTTGATCCGCTTGAAGAAGAAAAACCACGCCATCCTCAACCTTCTCAATCTGTCCGGTGATTTTTCTCTGCTTATTAATAGGTCTAAACAAATTAACCAGCACTGTACTGCCAATATATTGCTCAAACTGAGCTAATTTAAAGAAGGGTCTTTCCATACCGGGTGAAGAAATCTGTAATTCATAGTTATCTGAAATAGGATCTTCAACATCTAACATACCGCTTATTTGATGACTGACTTTGGTACAATCTTCAAGCACTACGCCATTTTCTGTGTCAATATAAATTCTTAACAAGCCATTGCGTGGATGTGGGTTATATTCTATACCAACACATTCATACCCTAGACCTTCTACAATTGGTTCAATTAACGCTACCAAATGTTCAGGAGCCTGTTTCATATTGCCTCACTTTCTTTCACACAAAAAAAAAGAGCCAACGGCTCTTCCATAAAAATCCTATAAATAACCGAGCTTCTCTTAAGCCCAGAAAACAAAAAACCCCATAAAGGGGTTTTTATAATATCTGGTAGCGGGGGCAGGATTTGAACCTACGACCTTCGGGTTATGAGCCCGACG
>CAYMPX010000160.1:0-6415 GCA_964392135.1 uncultured Methylomarinum sp. | reverse complement strand
TACTCTGTGTCAATCTCTATATAATTAACAATCTCCCGCACTTTTAATCACACCCTTTGCGTTAAGTGATATTGACGTTGATTCTTGAAGGAAAAACATGAGAGTTTCGGTTAAGAAATTGAAAGAGTACCCCTGGATTCTACGACCTTTCTTTTGGCGTCAGAAAAGAACATATGGCGTAATCCTTCAGCCAGGCTTGCTTTGGGCAAGAGTTCCCCTGTTATTCGGTGCAGTAGCTGGACTTTATGGTGTGCTGGATAGAAAAAGTTCTCCATTGAATCCGGTTTTGCGTTCATTGGTTACGGTAAGAGTATCGCAAATCAATTGGTGTCATTTCTGTGTTGACATTAATTCCGCTACTCTGGCCAAACGCTCAGGCTCTATGGAAAAAGTAGAGAAACTTGCTCAGTGGAAAGAAAGTGATCTCTTCGATGAGAAAGAGAAGGTAGTTCTTGAATATACGGAAGCTGTTACTTATTCGGATCAACAGGTGACTGACAAATTGATCAAGCGATTAAAGGACTTTTTTAACGAAGATGGCATTGTGGAATTAACGGGACTTATCGCTTTCCAAAATTTATCCAGTAAATTCAATAGCGCTCTGGATGTGCCAGCTCAGGGTTTTTGCAAACTGCCGTATGATCATTCCGACAAGTCATAAACTAAATGAGCGATATAGCGCCAAGGATGGTTACCGGGTATGTAACGGCATCATCCTGCATTTCTTTACGATATAGAGTTGATTTTGATTGAAGGCGGAATATGCAGTGGATTTTCCGCCCTACGGTCGTACGTATATCCGCTTTTTTAAAACAGCTAAACTATTCCACAGTCACCGATTTAGCCAGGTTTCTGGGTTGATCTACATCTGTGCCTTTAATAATAGCGACGTGATAACTGAGTAATTGTAAGGCTATATTAAATGTGATGGGTGCTGTGATACGTCCCATATTCGTTGCCGCTTTAATCACTGTCACATCCGGTTCTGAAATAATGTCTGACTGCTCATCTTCAAATATAATCATTTGACCTCCTCGGGCTTTTACTTCCTGTAAATTGGATTTAAGTTTTTCAAGAAGATCATTCATAGGTGCAATCGCTATGACGGGCATATTCTCATCTATCAGCGCCAAAGGCCCATGTTTTAATTCCCCGGCAGGGTAAGCTTCTGCATGAATATAGCTGATTTCTTTCAACTTTAAGGCACCTTCCATGGCTATCGGGTACATAGTTCCTCGACCCAGGAAAAGTGCATTCTGCTTATCAGCAAAGGTTTTTGCTATTTCTTTAATCGTTTCTTCATGCTTTAACGCATTGTTGATGAGATTGGGTAGTTTTTGCAAGCCACGAACAATTCGAGTCTCTTGTTCAGTTGATAGCCGTTTTTGTACTTTTCCGACACACATAACCAAAAGTGCCAACACCACTAACTGAGTGGTAAAGGCTTTAGTCGATGCCACCCCAATTTCAGGACCGGCATGGGTTAAACAGGTGAAATCAGAGTCTCTGGTTAAGCTGGATTCAGCGACATTACAGATACTCAGGGTTGAGATGTTCTCATGTGAATCCCGAATAGCAATGATTTTATGTAATGCGGCTAAGGTGTCAGCGGTTTCACCTGACTGGCTAATGGTAACAAACAAGGTGTTATCTTGAATCATCGGGTGTCGATAGCGATATTCGCTTGCCACTTCCACCTGACAGGGGATGCTTGCAATATCTTCAAACCAGTATTTTGCAACTAACCCTGAATGATAACTGGTACCACAGGCAATAATTTGTATTTGCTTCACTTTACTAAAAATAGCTTCGGCTAGAGGACCAAAACTTGAAATTAACACTTGTTCCTGGGTGATTCGACCTTCCAGGGTATCAATGACAGCCTGGGGCTGCTCAAAGATTTCTTTGTGCATATAGTGTTTATGCTCGCCTAAATCAACCGAATGAGAGCTTAGCTTCGATTGTTTTATAGGACGTTCTACACGTTCACCTTTTATATTATAAATTTCAAGTGATTGACGCTGTATTTTCGCTATATCACCCTCTTCCAGAAAAATAAAACGTTGTGTCACCGGCAATAATGCCGAGACATCAGAAGCAATAAAGTGTTCACCGATACCTACACCAATTACTAACGGACTGCCTTTTCTTGTTGCAACTAATGTTTCTGGATTATCTATTGCAACAACACCCAGTGCATAAGCCCCTTCAAATTGCTTTATCGCCTGGCTAACTGCCTGCAATAAATCATCCGTTTCCTCTAGTTGCTGGTGGACAGCATGGGCAATCACTTCGGTATCTGTTTCTGAGGTAAAACGATAACCTGATTCAAGCTGACGAGCTTTTAACTGTTGATGATTTTCGATAATACCATTATGAACAACAGCTACTTTATTATTACAAATATGGGGATGCGCATTATTTTCAGACGGTACGCCATGGGTAGCCCAGCGTGTATGCGCAATACCTATTGCTCCTGATAATATCACCGGCTGCTGTTGAATCTTTGCTTGTAAACTTTTTATTTTACCAGTGGCTCTAACACGTTGTAGTTCGCCCGCATGATTTAAAACAGCAATACCTGATGAATCATAACCTCGATACTCCAGGCGTCTTAAGCCTTCAAGTAAAATAGGAACCACATTTCTTTCAGCAACACCACCCACAATTCCACACATAACGTCTCTCCAAAGGTTAGTAACTTTAAAAACAGGGTCGTTTTGACCCTTTTACGTGATAATACATTCATCACTTTAGGCGACTAAAATGACTTAAAATCCGGTTTTATTAAGGAAGGTGTATGAAATAACTTCGCCAATCTGATAGCTGTATATACTTCGCACGGGTTCCTAAGCTGAAATCAATTCTTTTAAATAATGATACAACAGCCGAGATGATTTAGGGGGCTTTTCTGCTTTTACTTCTTTTTGGGCATTGCGCTGTAACTGTCTTACATGTTGTCTATCTGCTGCAGGCAGTTCATTGACTAATTCAGTTAATACCTCATTTCCTTCACTGGCAATTAGTTTATCTCGCCATGTTTCCGCTTGATGATGCTCTCTAACACCATGGGCACTTTTTGTTTTTATTCGTTCCAGTGTTTCCATCACCTGATCTAACTCAATTTTCCGAAGTTGCGCGGTAATAAATTTTAACTGACGTTTTCTTGCCGGCTTTGTTGCGGGCATTTTTTTGGCTTCAGCAATCGCTTTTTCAATAGCCTCAGGCAATTGCATTGCTGCTAATTGTGCTTCGGTTAAATGTGTCAGTTCTTCTGCTAGTTTTGCTATTTTAGCTATAGCATATTTAATCTGCGTTTTATTAGGGCGAATGGCATAATATTCAATTAAATCGCCATTTTCATCATATTCTGCTTGTTCGCCACCGCCATAGGCTACTTCATTATTTTCTATCATTCTTAGACCATTACTATTAAAAAAACCACAAACATGATAACAAAAGCGATAGGCAGAACAACGCCCATCCAATCAGATTCTGCATTTTTACTGAGTTGCAGTGATGATTTAATTCCCGGTCTCATCCAAAGAATTACCCCAAGAACCATCACAGCCAATAAAATATTCTCCCAAATCGAAAATTCCATTTTGTTACCTCTATAAGTAGTTGTTGTAATTATACGCTGCACGACCACGCAACGGTTTTCTATCGACGAACTTTTATTTCTTTTTCCCAAATACGGCCTTTTTTTAGTAATGACATGGCGGCATAAGCAGGACTGGTCGAAGGAAGTCTTACGTAAGCCAAATATTCAAACGGCTCTCTAATGGCTGGCAATACATACTTTAAATAAATATGTTCCGCTTTAGCTCCATTAAAACAAACTTTCCGAATGGCGGGGTGTTGCTTAAAAAAATGCTGAAAATCATTGGTTTGTATTGAGTCCATTTTAATTGCTGAATCCAGGCTACCCTCTCGATAGCAACTTTGTAGCACATCCCAGACAGCGATATTATTTTCTATAAGACAGTTTTTACGCTGACTGTAATCACGTATTTCAAGCGGGCTATTGCCGTTGAATAGGCTATGCATGATGACCCAAAATGCATTTCCTGGATGCGCATAATATTGTTGTTTGCGCAACGAATCTTCACTGGGCATGGAGCCTAATATCAGTATTTCGGCATGTTTATCTGCGATGGGATCAAACCCGGTAATATTCTTCACTTTTACTGTTTATTTTTAAAATAAATCCTAACATATCGACAAATTTGAGATAATGCACGCCTTTTATTGACGAAGAGCTGCTATGTGGTTTAAAAATCTTGCCCTTTACCGTTTTACAGAGCCTTTTACTTTAGCTGCTGATGAGCTAGAAGAAAAATTAGAAGATAAACGATTCCGTCCCTGTGGTGGTCATGATGAATTTAGCTTGGGCTGGACATCACCTATAGGAAATACAACGGAACAACTGATACACGCATCGAATGGTTTTATGATGCTGTGTTTGAAGAAAGAAGAGAAAGTTATTCCTGCGACTGTGATTAATGAAATGTTACAGGAGAAAGTTTCTGAGAAAGAAGAGCAAGAAGCGAGAAAACTGAGTAAAAAAGAACGTACAACATTAAAAGATGAATTGATTTTTGAATTATTACCGCGTGCCTTTTCTTTTTCCAAAAAGACCTTTGCTTATATAGACCCTAAAGGTGGCTGGATGGTTGTTGATGCCGCTTCTGCAAAAAAAGCCGAGGACTTGTTGAGCCATTTGCGCAAATGTTTAGGCTCACTGCCCGTTGTGCCTGTAAATAGCATAGATAAACCGGTTGCTATTATGACCGAATGGTTAACCGATAAGAGTGCAGTACCTAAAGATATTTTAATTGAAGATGAATGTGAATTACGTTCGCCAGAAGAAGATGGCAGCATCATTCGTTGTAAACGCCATAATTTAAGTTTGCCAGAAATCACTAATCATTTAGATACTGGCAAGCAAGTGATAAAATTGGCTGTTAACTGGACAGATCGCTTATCTTTTATTGTTGATGAAAATTTAGCCATTAAACGATTAAAATTTCTTGAGTTAATTCAAGATCAGGTTGCAGATACCGATGCAGAAGATGAAATTGCCGCATTTGATGTGGATTTTTCTATTATGACCTTAGAGTTAGCTAACTTCCTACCTCGTTTATTAGAAATATTTGGTGGTGAAAATAAAGTATAAGCAATCTACACCTGGATAATTGTAAAATGTACTGTAATCTGTTTTTTACATGAACTTTAGACTTCACTGCTATAAGTTAAGAGGTGATAGATTATAACCAAAAGGTTAATTCGTAGGCTGGGTTACGTTATCTGCGCTTCGCTGGATAAGCTAACCCAGCCTGCTCTGGAGTTTTTTATTATCGCTTTATTCTTATGGCAGTGACCTCATGCTTAGAACATTATCATGCTTACATAAGATTACCGTCTCTCTGCTTGCTTTAATAAGTCCCGTTATTTTTGCAGGTAATTTTTTATATCCAGAAATTGCTGGAGATAAACTTATTGGCGATGAAATTAAGGAAACACATTACACCTTAGCAAAACAAGAAGATACCTTACTGGATATTGCGCGTGATTTTGATATAGGTCAAAATGAAATATTACTGGCTAACCCAACGGTCGATAGGTGGCTGCCAGGAGCCAATACCAAAGTAATCATTCCAAATCGTCGTTTATTACCTGATACGCCACATGAAGGTGTGGTGCTTAATCTCGCTGAATACCGTCTGTATTATTATCCTGAACAAGTGGCTGGTCAGCCAAGAAGGGTGCTTACGCACCCTATTAGTATTGGGCGTATAGACTGGGAGACCCCGCTAGGAAAAACTCAAGTTATTGCTAAAACCAGAAACCCTGTCTGGCGCCCGCCTCAATCAATTAAAGATGAGCATGCAGCAGAGGGTGAAATATTACCGGATGTATTTCCCGCAGGCCCAGATAATCCATTGGGACTTTTTGCATTAAGGTTGGGGGTTCCGGGGTATTTAATTCACAGCACTAACAAGCCTTTTGGCGTTGGAATGCGAGTGAGCCATGGTTGTATTCGCATGTACCCTGAAGATATAGAAAAACTTTTTCCGCAAATAAAAGTAGGATTGCCCGTTTATATCGTTAATCAACCGATTAAAGCAGGTTGGTCGGATAATGCTTTATATATAGAGGTTTACCCGGAACTGGAAGGTAATGCGCTGAGTTATGCAGATAGACTTAATATCGCATTGGATTTAATTGAACAAGCAAATAATAATCAAATACCTGTACTTAATGGCAAAGCATTAAAACAGGCTATTCAACAAAGTAACGGGATTCCTGTGGTTATTTTTAAACGAAAGGATTTTCTATCCACAGTAGAAAACGAACATTGACGTCCTCACCGACCTAAAGGAACGGTGATTCCTGATGACTCAAGAGCAGG
>CAYMPX010000159.1:0-6523 GCA_964392135.1 uncultured Methylomarinum sp. | reverse complement strand
ATAAAAATAATACTGCATCCGTTAAGGTATGCGTGGAGATAGATTGTGGATTTTTCTCAAGCACTGGGTTTGAATCGTTCTGAACAAGACCCCGCTTTATTGCATCAGAATTTACAGTTATACATTAATCTTAAACTGGCCTCTTGTGGTCAACCCACTTGTTTAAAAGGGGAAGCGGTTGACTTTATGGCAACAGCGGATGATATGTTGCGTAGTTTTGTGGAAAAAAATCGCCAACTGGTATCGTATCATTATCCGGTGGATCAACGGATCCAGGATTTTCTAAATAGTTACCTGGCTGATCTTGAGCTGGATAGTATTCCTACTTTGCCTGGTATGACTTTCGAGTTAGATCGGCATGGCATAGCCAGAGAATTGTCTCTGCCTATCGGCGAAAATGAATTTCATTCTGACTGTGTTTCCAGTTATAAAGTCAAGCAGGGGGTGTTACATAACCCGGCTAATGATCGTCGAACCACTAAAGGCTCTTTTCATATAGCGGCAGGTGGCTTGCCTGTGCCAGGCGATAAAAAAGAAGTGCCTAAGCAAACCTTTGCTGCCATGCTAATGCATGCGGTCAATCCGCCAAAAGAGTTGATGCTACTGCCTTATACAGCCAATGAAGACACTCCGGCATATATGTTTAGTTCTCTGTTGTTAAGACCTACGGTCTGTCCCGCCATTCCAGGGGTTGCAGCAGAGAAAAGCATGGAAATACGGTTTTTTGCACCGGGTACTCTGGTCAGTAATCTGGATTTTGTTGAAACTATTTTTGGTAATGGCGGTAATCCCGCATTGCCTGAATTTGATGCGGCATTAGATGTAGAACACTGGACTGGGCACAGTGGTTGTGTGATTTTGGCGCCTCATTTAGTCAAATTAACTAAAAAACAACTGGGTTTGCCGCATTGGGATGATGCAACTGAAAGACAACGCACGGACGGTATGTGCTGGCATGATGCGGATGAATTGTATAATGAGGGTCAGGCCTTTAAATTAACCGCCAGAGATCAACGTGGGGTTATTGTTACTTTATTAGCTGATAATTATTTTGGCTATTGTAAAAAAGAAGTTAAAACCCAAATTAGTTATGCTGCCAATCTTTATGGTTTTGCAGAAGAAGAACATGCAGGCGGTGCCTTGGCATTTCATTGTCAAATTCATGGAAATGAATATGGCGCGGGGGGGGCCTGTAAAGAAGCCGGTTATAGCTTTAAGGAAATGCTTAAAAACTATGGCGATTTAATGCAGCTTATGCCTGAAGGTTATGCAGTTGATAAACAATATTCCGAGATTATTTACGTTCCACAAAACGTCAAGATGAATGTCATCACCCAAACACTGTCCTGGGAAAACGAGTCATCAATCTGGAGCAAGGATAAGAAGGTTTCTACTATCCGCTTGCAACCAGAAAAAATTTATATAAAACCGAATGGTTATAAGCTGGAAATGCTTAAACATCCTGCGGCTCCTTCATGGCGATTGATTGGTACTGCTGCAGAAGGTACCTTTTGTCATAAGCCGAGTACCGTGTCGGGTGGGGGCAAATCAGAGATTTCTAAATCAATCAATGATGCCGTTATTTATAATTCATTTTTTGTCAATGATTTAACCCTGGATTTAAATCGAGTACAGGCGATTTTTGATAAAAATTATAGTGAACGCTTTAAAGCATCTATTGATGAGGCAGATAAAACGCCTAGTCGCTCATTATTAAGTGATGACCGAAGTCTCGGCTCAGTGATTAAATTATTAACGCCCTCAACCGGTTATACTGATGAATTTAACCAATGGTTAAACGAAATACCCTCTTATATCAGGGCGTTAGTACTATTAATCAAGCGATTTTATCAGTCTGAATGGGGCAAAAATTGGCGAGATTATTTTTCTGCAGATATTATTGATGGATCACCGGGGCATGTACTTAAATTTGAAGGCAGACCCATCATCGCCAGTTTTTTGCGGGTGGGATTTAATGAGCAAGGAGGCTGGCGCACCTTTAAGGTGAGACAGGATTTTTTTGCTGCCGAAAAAATACAAATGGAAGATGATATTACTGCATCAGTGGTTGTTCCTGGCTCACTGATTAGTGGTTATCAGGCTAAAAACACACATTCTGACAGTGTTAAAATAGTCAGTAATTGCGAGTATCGTCTGTTTCAACGCCCAGATGATGCCATTATTCCGGGTTATGATAAACAGACAGAACTTAATATGGTAGGCTCGGATAATTTTATAGCCAATTATCAGCCTTTATCGGGTGAGGCATTGTCAAACATTACTGAAGATGTATTGACTATGTCTAAATTTACTCAGCCTATGTATGACTTGTTAAATAACGCTTATCAGGACGATTCGGGGTTTGTGGTTTCATCTGCGCATCCTCGTCTGGTGGATGGCAAGCCTTCAAAAAATCCGCGTTATTTAGAAACCCGGGCAGATTTGGTTAATCCTGTACGTAGGTATATAGCGGATTTAGGTGTACGCCTGCATCGTAAAATTCCTTTGAAAGATAAGGTGGTTCACCCAGTCGATGCGGTGCTGGCCGGCCGGCGTAACAATCCGCCAGAACCAGGCATTCGTGCTTTAGCAGTCTACAACCCCATTCATTACCAGCAATTGCCTGAATTGTTTATGGATTTTATTAGTTCATTAACGGGGAAGTCACCCTCAACAACCGGCGCGGGGAGTGAAGGCGCATTGACTAAAGGTCCTTTCAATGCCTTGAGAGCAACGCCTGATTTGAATAATGCATTGGTTTCCTTTATTTTGACTGGCTACTCAGGTTTTACCAGTTCAGCCGGTTTTATCGGTTCAAATGTACGGGTTGATCATGATATCAGCTTGTTAATACCAGAAATCTGGACGCGACTAACGGCTGATGAAAGAGATGCGGATTATTTACTGGCGCAGGGTTATATGGAAGCATTGGAAGATTTTGATCATGAGGGTCAAAAGGTATTAGCCAGTCGCTTGGGCTACCGTATCACTGAGCAGTTTGTACATGAATTTATGGGGAAAATATTTGATAATCCCACGGCTGTTTTAACCGAAGATATCCTTAAACCAGAAACCCAGAATTTGAATGATTATGTGGATGGCATTCAAAATATTGTAGAAACCCAGCAACGAGTTGCCCAACAATATATAGATGATGGCAGTGTTGCTGATGCCTGTCCGCCATTGCAGGCTTTATTGTATATCATGGCAACCGGAGATTATCAAGGGAAAGACCTGCATCACCCGGAAATCAGAGCATTATTTACTAAAGAAAATTTACTGGCATCCGATTGGTATTTAGAACGTTTAGAAGTAAAACAAACGAAAGATATTGCGTTATGGATCCGACATGTGGCGAGTTTACAAAACTTTTCTGAGCTAGAAAACTATGCAGATGAAGTGGACAGGTTAAACATAAAACAACGCCTGCTATTGGCTAAAGACGAATTAGAGAGAGTAAAAAGTCCTGAATATCTGGAGCAAATGGTAGGCATGATTGGTGCAGATCCTCTTGGTCAGCCCAGACAATAAAATCTAATAGGCATAGGAAGATGCATGAAATAACTTAGACAAGTGTAGGATGGGCACGCTATCGCTTTGCCTACATGGATGTAGGTAAGGGGCGTGAGCAGGAGCGGAAGCTTTGCCCATCCTACATAACTATATATGTTGTCGAAGTATAAATACCTCCATCTTACGCTATAAAAAACAAAATAATAAGCTGGGCGGATATGATTCTAAGTATCATTACCAGGGGGTAAACGGTTGCATAAGCAATAGATACTGCCGATGAACTACTGAAACTATTGGCAAAAGCTAACGCCGGTGGATCAGTCATACTGCCCGCTAACAGACCACACACAGATAAAAAGTTCATCTTGTAAATCCCTTTAGCTATAAAAGCTACAATGAGCAATGGTAACAAGGTAATTAACACAGAACAAGCCATCCAGAATAAGCCGTCGCCATTAACCAGTGTATGAACAAACTGGTCGCCAGAGTGTAATCCTACACAGGCTAAAAACAGCACGATACCCATATCTTTTAAAATAATATTGGAGCTTTTGGGTAAATGCCAGGTCATAACCCCCCAATTACCTATTCGGCTTAAAATAATAGCTACAATTAAGGGTCCGCCAGCAAGCCCAAGTTTGATTGCCGATGGTACGCCTGGGATAAAGAAAGGCCAGCTGCCTAAGATAACGCCCAAGGTGATACCAATGAAGATAGGTACAATTTGAGGATGACTGAGTTTTTCCAAAGAGTTACCCAGAATTTTTTCAACCTGTGCTAATGACTCTTTGCTGCCAACAACATGAAGCTCATCACCAAACTGGATGTGTACAGAACCGGTGGGTGTTAACTCCACTTCGGGGCGTTGTATTCTGGGTATCGTGATGCCATAAAAAGTACGTAGTTCACCCACTGTTTTTCCTATCGCTTCTTTATTGGTTACAACAAAGCGTTTGCTATAGAGATTGGCGGATATATCCTTTAAATTAAATTCAGATTCTGAGCCGATAAGGATTTTTAGCTCTTCCAGTTTGTCTTTCTCACCCACCAGACGAATACTGTCACCTATTTTTAACTGGGTTAGATTATTGACTATTTGCACCTGCCCTTGATGGAGAATACGCGTGACCACGACTTCCATGGATTCAAAGAAATGAATTTCATCTATGGTCAAGCCATCCAGGTTAGTATTTTCTATTTTCAGGTCTATCCAGACAGGGCGGTTAGCCCGTTCTTTTTGAGTTTTAGAAAATGATTGAGCTTCTGATTCAACATTGACTTTAAAAAGAAATTTAGTCAAAAACATGGTAAAGATAATACCCAAGATGCCAAAAGGATACGCTACGGCATATCCTAGACCCGGGTGTTTTAAAGTCTCTTCGTCAATTGATGGCATCCCGCCTAGTATTTCTTGTGCTGCCGCCAATGAAGGTGTGTTTGTGGTTGCTCCTGAAAACAGACCGACTGCAACAGGAATTTCAATGTTGCCAACAAAGCTAATCGCAACAGTGATAATCGCTCCCAGAATAACAATACTGGCAGCCATAATATTTAGCCTGATTCCATTTTGTAGAAATGAATTAACAAAACCGGGACCTACCTGTAGTCCAATCGCATAAACAAACAGAATAAGACCAAACTCACGCAAAAAATGCATGATATGGGGATCAATCGTAATGCCAAAATGGCCAAAAGCCAGACCAGAAAATAAAACGCCTGCAATACCTAATTTAATTTTAAAAAAAGGAATTTCACCCAACGCAAGACCTGTAGAAATTACCAGGCTGATTATAAGTAAAGTATGCGCTACTGATTGCCCGGTAAGCAGATTAATAAACCAATTCATTGTGTTTTATAGGATAGCAGACAAAAAGCGTCAGTTTAGCATGCGCAGATTTAAAGTATCTGTATAAACTTTTATTGAGCTGCTACTGTTACTTTTAGGTTGTGAGTGGAATATGTGGTTTTCGGGAGCTTATTGAATCCTAAAGTTATCTTATCAATATGTGCTTGTATGATAAAGTCCTACCCCAATTCCGTAATTATTAAGTATCAGGTTTCATGCTACATTTAATTTCCCAATCATCCATTGATTTATCAGTTTTACAGCGTATTGATAATGCTGATGACGTTGTTTTTCTTGAGAATGCTGTTTTTCGTGTTAACAAAGGCAGTATTTTAACTGCTGAATTAGAGAGACTCATAACAAACAATGTCTTTTTATATGTTTTAACTGATGAGCTGGCTACAAGAGGTATTCGGGTTGATGAGCTGGTTTTTGGCGTTGAGGTCATTGATTATTCAGGGCTGGTTAAATTAACAGAAAAGAACAAAGTCATTCAATCATGGAATTGATCGTGAATGATAGGCTGCTGGAAACGACAGAAGAAGGCTTTTTATTGGATTTAAAACAGTGGAATAAAGCGGTTGCAGTTGAACTGGCTAAGTTAAATGCCGTTGAAATAACCGCAGCACACTGGGAAATTATTTTATTTATTCGTGAGTATTATCAAGTCTATAAGCATTTACCTAATGCCCGGGTTTTTACTAAAGCGATTAAAAAAAAATTTGGAGAAGAGAAAGGTAATAGTCGGTATTTACATAAACTATTTCCCCAAGGACCTTTAAAGTACGCCTGTAAACTAGCGGGGCTGTCCAAACCGCCAACGTGTTTATAGATAGACTTCGCATGGTTATGGATGCGAAGTCTCATAATTTATCCTTGTTTGAAACGGTGGATTTGTCGCCTTTGTTTTTTATTCGGTCTATGTTCTCGTTCAGCATGCGGTGTTAATGCGCGTTGTTGTTTTTGCTGCATGATTTCTGCTTGCCTTTTGTTGATACTGTCCTGGTCTTCCTTATACAGTAATATTGCTTCTTTTGCTGGGCGACGGTGACTGTTAATTGCAACTACCACTAGGTTCCATTGGTAGGGTTCTTTGGTAATGCTTAGCTCCATGCCTAACTTAACCTCTTTGGACGGCTTGCAGCGTTGTCCATTGATATGAAC